>DAORCZ010000160.1:0-6265 GCA_035345735.1 Pseudomonadota bacterium
GCGAACAGCTCGCTCATCCGCACCAGCGCCGGACGATCGGCCAAGAGCTGGTAGATGGGCTCCAACACCTCAGCGGCCCGCAGGCGCAGGGTGTCGTTGTCGAGCATGCGCTCCAGGCCCTTGCGGGCGACGGCGTCGCGCGGCTCTTCGACCAGGATCTCGCGATAAGCATCGAGCGCGGCATCCGCCCGCCGCAGCGCACCTTCCAGCAGGGTCGCCATGCGCGTGCGCAGCGCGACTCGGTCGGGCACTGCGCTGGTCAGCGGCAGCCGACGCTCCAAGACCTCCAGCAGGTCAGAGTGCTGCTCGGCTTCGTCATAGAGCCGAGCCAGCGCGTCCAACGTCGGCAGATCATCGGCCCGCTCATCGAGGATGACGTGATACGCGGTGATCGCTTCGTCGCGATCGCCGATCGACTTTTCGATGACCTGCGCGATCCGCCACAGCAGATCGCGACGAGCCCCGCTGTCACCCGCCAGCTCGACGCGGCGGCGCAGGATGTCGATGAGATCACGCCACTGCTTCTGGGTGGTGTGGATCCCCTCCAGCGCATCCAGGGCGCGCGTCTCTCCCGCGTCGTTCTCTAGGATCTCGCGATAGGTCGTGACGGCCGCGGCCGGATCCAAGAGCAGGCTCTGCTCGATCTCGCCGATGCGGAACAAGAGCTCCTTGCGCTCGGGACCGGAGGTCCACTCAACCTGCTTGCGCAGCACGTCGATGAGGTCGCGCCAGTGACCCGCCTGTTCGTACAGACGTGACAGGGCAATCGCCGCCGGTCGCGCGGTATCCAGCGAGGTCGGATCGAGATCCAGAAGTCGCTTCCAGGCATCACGGGCTCGCTGGGCATCTTTGAGCTGGGCATCGTAGAGCTCAGCCGCACGCCGCAGGAGCTCACCGCGCAGCGCCAGGTTGTCTTCGTCGGCCGCCAGGAAGGCTTCTTCCCAGGCTGCGGCCAGGTCTTCGAAGCGTTGCAAAGAGGTCGCGATGCGCTCGACGTTTTCGCGATTGCGCACGTCGGCGGGATCCAGCCGCAGCGCTTCGCGATAAGCACCCAGCGCGGCCGCCGGCTGCTTCAGCTTCTCTTCGCTGATCTGCGCGATGCGCCCCAGCAGGGCCGAGGCCTCGGGGCTGCGCTCACTGGGAAGGGCCTCGCGCTGCACGCGCAGCACGGCGGCCAGCTTGTCCCACTGGCCATCGCTCTCGAACAGCGGCTCCAACGTGCGGGCGATGCGCTGCCGCAGGCCCGGCTGGCCCATCAGCGCTTCCAGGGCCCGACGCGCACCCTTGTGCTGCGGCTGCTCGGACAGCGCTTCTTCTAGGAGCTCGCAGGCCCCATCGGGATCGTCCAGGCGCTGCGCATGCAGCTCGCCGCGACGGAAGCGCAGCTGCGCCCGCTCACTCGCCGAGTCGATATGCGGCACAGCACGTGCCAAAAGCTCGTCCAGATCACGCCAGCGCTCGGCTCCGGTGTGCAAGCGCTCCAGGGCCTTGAAGCCACGCGTGTTCGACGGATCCAGCTCCAGGATCTCGGCATAGTCGCGGGCTGCGGCTTCTTCGTCTTCGAGCACGCCTTCATCGAGATCGCAGATCTGGAACAGCAGCTCTTTGCGTTCGCTGGCTTCGACCGCCAGATCTTTGCGGCGCTCGAGCAAGCGACGCAGCTCGCGGAAGCGCTCCTCACCGCGATAGATCTGCTCCAGTGCCTGCGCTGCCCCCTCGTGCGCTTCGTCACGCTCCAGCACGCGAACGTAGGCCTTCTCAGCGTCGGCGCTCTGGTGCAGGTAGGTATCGTAGAGCTGGCCGAGCTCCCACGCGAGGTCGCGGGCCAGGACGTGATCGCCGGCAATACCGGCGCGCTCTTCCGCTTCTGCGAACAGCTTGGTCAGAGGCTCGTGGCGATCCAGCGAGTCGGCCAGCTCGATGAGCTCTTTGCGATTGTCCTGATCGAACGGCATGCGCTCGAACAAGCGGGCCGCGAAACGATAAGCGCCCTGGGCATCGCCCAAGCGACGCGCGATCGCCGACAGCCGCCGCAGGAGCTCCAGCTCCTCGTTGGCATCGACGGTAGCGCCGAGGACGATCTCCAGCGCGGCACTCAGCTTGCGCAGCTCATCGCTGCGCTCATAGGCCGGGATCAGCAAGCGGGCGACTTCGACACGCACCGGCCCCTTGCTGTTGTTCAGGAAGCGCTCCAGGGCAACCAGCGTGGGTCGATGGGTCGGCGCCAGCTGCAGCACTTGGCGATAGCGCTCCAGCGCTTTTTCCGGCTGCGCCAAGGAATGCGCGTACAGCTCGCCGAGCTGGAAGCTGATCATGATCAGCGTCTCGGCATCGCGCTCGCTGCGCTCATTGCGCTCACCGGCTTGCTGCGTGCTCTCTAGCTGCTGCAGCTGTCGCTCTAGCACCTCGGCCAGCGACTCTGAGTCGCCGGACTGGGTATAGATCTTTTCCAGGGCGCGCAGCGCTCGCATCGTCGTGCCCATCGACGACACCGTCGCTGATTCGGCGAGAATGCGGCGATAGTTGGCGGCGGCGGCGTTGCGATCGTTGAGCTTGTTCTCCTCAACGCTCGCCATCTTGAACAGCACGTCGACGCGCGCTGCAGAATCGGCGGCCGACTCTAGACGCTTGCGATAGATGCCGATCAGGTCGTTGTGACGATCCTGCAGCTGGAAGATCTGCTCCAGGGCGCTGAGCGCTTCGTCATCGAGCGCAATGCGGGCCAGCACCTGCTCCCAGTAGCCGCGCGCATCATCGAGCTTGCCAAGCTTCTGCTGCGACCACTGCGCCAGGCTGCGCAGGCGCGCGATCTTGTGCGGGTTTACGGCCGGCGCCACTGCATCTTCCAGCGTCGGCAGCTGGCGAGCGTAGATGGTGACCAGGTCGGCCCAGGTGTCGGCCTCACCGGCCAAGCGCAGCAGCTCTTTTTCCAGCGCCACGCGGGCTGGGGCATCAATCGCTTCACGCTCGCGCAGGGCATAGGCGCGCGAGGACCACTGGAAGGCCAGCTGCTTCGAGGACAGCTTGGCCTCGGCCAGCTCGGCGATGCGCGCCATCAGGCTCAGGCGCTCGTCATCCTGGCTAGCGTGCGACAGCAGGATCTCGTACATCGACAGCAGGCGCGGCCACTTCTCGCTGTGCTGATAGATCGGCACCAGGGCCTGTGCCGCGGCGAGGTGGTGCGGATCGACCAGCAGGATGCGCTCGTAGGCCTTCTGCGCCCGCTCGGCGCTCGACAGCTCCAGGCGACCGACCCGCGCAGCGCGCAGGTACAGGTCGATGCGGGTCTCGCTCTTATCGGCGCGCTCGGCGAGACCGAGCAGGACTTCATACAGCTCGTCCCACTGACCCTGCTGACCGTAGAGCTTCTCTAGCTCGTCGTACTGACCGGCCTGACCATAGAGCTCGCGCAGGGTGCGCATCGCCTTCTGGTGGCTGGGCATCAGGCGGACGATCTCGCGATAGACATCGACGGCCTGCGAAGCGGCGTTCAGCTTCTCGGCCAGCAGCGTGCCGACCCGTTCCAGGAGCGCGATCTGCACCTTGACGTCTTTGGTGCGCGCCTTCTGACGGCTCAGCACTTCGATCAGGGCGGGGAAGCGCTTCTCTTTTTCGTACAGCGCGGACAGCGAAGACAGCGCGGTGTCATCGCCATCATCGAGCTCTAGCAAGCGATTCCAGATGGCGATCGATTCCAGGTTGTCGGCGAGGCGCTCCTGCGCCAGCTTCGCCAGCTCGATCAGCTTGTTGCGACGCTGCGCGAGGAAGTCAGCGGGCGATGCGGCGCGCTCGGGATGCTCTTCCAGCACATCGAGTTGACGGCGCTCAAGGTCAAGCAGCGGACGCCACGAACGACGCTTGTTGTAGATGTCGCGCAGCCGCGCCACCGTATCGCTGTCGTCGGGATCAATGGCGTACAGGTCTTCGAGCGGACGAACCGCTTGGTTGTGATTGCTGAACTTGTCGATCCACAGCTGGGCCACGCGCTTGAGCAGACGTGCCTGCTCGACTCGCGCTGCCGACAGCCCACCCGCAAAGCCGGCCAGCGCCGCCGCTCCCGTCGAGCCCGCCGGCGCCTTGGTCCACTCGCCGATCAGATCGGCCTTGCGCTGCAGCACGCCGATGAGATCGTTCCAGCGGCTCATGCCCTCGTACTTCTGGGCCAGCGCGTCAAGCGAGCCGAGATGATCGGGCTTGAGCTGCAGGATGGTGTTGTAGGTGTTGATCACCATCGCATCGAGCTTCAGGCGATCGCGGTAGATGGCCACGACCTCCAGCAGGCGCTCGATGCGCTGCTCTAGCTGCGCCGGATCGTCTTTGGACAGCGCCTCGGCCTGCTCCTTGAGCATTTCGAGCAGCGCGTTCCACTTTTCGGTCTTGGTGTACAGGCGCTTGAGCGCGGTGCCAGCATCGCTGTGGCCCGGCTGCAGCTTCAGCACCGACTTCCAGATGTCGATCGCTTTGTCAAAGCCGCCCGGTGTCGCCTCGGCGATCTGCGCCATCTCGATGCCCAGCGAAAGGCGGCGGCCGGCATCGTGCTCGACCTTCTGGGCCTGGGTCAGGATCTGCAGCAGCTTGCTGCCATCGTCGGCGCTGGGCTTGCCACCCCGCCCGCCGTGGAAGGCGCGATAGAAGTCGAGCATCTCGGCCTGCGCGGCATCGACCTTGCGCACGCGCTTGTAGTACTCGTCGGCCTGCTCGAAGTTGTTCAGCTTGTGCCAGTACAGGCGACCGATCTCGAGCAGCGTCTGCAGCTCGCCCTCGGTGCGCTGCTTGGCTTTCAGCGCCTGCTCGTGCAGCTTGATCAGCGAGTTCCAGTCCTTTCGCTCGCTGTACAGCTTGATCAGCGCCGCTAGCGCCCGCGCGTTCGCCGGATCGATGTTCAGCGCTTTCTTGTGCGCTTCGACGGCGGCCTCGGGGTTGTTCAGCTCTTTGATGTACAGGTCGGCCAGGCCCAGCAGAGCGGCGATGCGCTCTTCCTTGGTCGCGGCGTTGTCGGCGCGCTGCTCGTAGACCTTGATCAGGTCTGGCCAGCGCTTGCTGACCCGCATCAGCCGCTCTAGGTGCTGCGACGCGCGGCGATTGCGCGGCTCGACGGAGAGCGCCTTAAACCAGTAGCCTTCGCCTTCGCCACTGCCCGGGCTGTACTTGGCGTAAAGCTCGCCGACCTTGGTGTAAAGCTCGGTCGTCAGCTGGCGCGCCGTCGAGGCCTTGGCGTCGTCGAGATGCTTCTTGACGACCTTCTGCCAGTTGTCGCGCAGGCCTTCGAGATCCGACAGCGCATCCTGCGCATCTTCGGAGTCGTCCTGCAGCGAAAGCGCGGCGCGAATGGCCTTCTCGGCATCGGCATCCCGCAAGAGCTCGTCGGCGAGCACCTTGGCTTTTTCGATGAGGAGACTGACCTGGTCAGTGCCGGCGAGCAGCTTGCTGCCAAGCAGGGCATCGGCTCCAGTCAGCCACAGCTCAAACTCACCGCGCTCGCGCGTGCGCTTCAGAAAGTCGGTCAGGGCACTACGCGCTGCTGTCGCTGGCTCCCCCCCGGCCTGCGCTGCCTGCTCCGCCAAAGTGGCGATGCGCGCATCGGAGAGAGAAGGGTCGGCTTCGAGTGCCGCCAGAGCCTGCACGATATCTGTCATGTGTACGGACCTCGGGCTGGAGGGTCTTTATAGCAGGCATGATTTTAGTCTTCTAACTCACGAATTTTCAAGCGTTACAAATGACTTGCGCACGCTTGCCAGCCGAGGGCTTGGGCGACGTCAAAAGCCGTCGTGGGGACGAGAATTTACGCGGGGATGAGCCGAGTCCCGACCCCAGACCCAGCGCGGGGCCGGGCGGAAAATTGGTCGGGTCAGCGAAGCGGAAGTGGGAACTAGGCCAGGGGGCGCTGGGTGGGGCCGAGGGCGAACCAGGGGCGGAACATGAACGTCGCGTGGTGGGCGAGCAGGCGGCTGGCCGGGTCCTGGTTGAAGAACTCGGCGAGCAGGCCGTAGAGCTCAGGGTGGTACACGCGCATACGCAGCGCGTCCTGAAAGAAGCTCTCGACGGCGACGGCGAAGAGCTCAGCATCGCTCTTGAGGCCATAGGGGTTGAGGATCGACTTGCCCTCTAGCAGACGCTCGCGCTCGACGGAGAGGCGCTCGTGCCAGCGGCTGGCGAAGACCGGCGGCAGCATGCCCGGTAGGCCACCGGCCCGCCCCTCCGCGCCGATGAAGTCGATGACGTGGGCGAACTCGTGCAGGCCGACGTGCGGCAGGATCGGCGACTC
>DAORCZ010000160.1:6365-10314 GCA_035345735.1 Pseudomonadota bacterium
AAGCTCTGCTGCTCGTCGGGACTGAGCAGCGAGTACTGCGGCACGCGACGCCACAGCACCTCGCGCCAGTCTCCCGGGAAGGGGGCGCTGACCAAGGTCAAACGCCGACGCTCGCGCTGACTGGCAAGGGCGTAATAGATCAGTCCCAGAAGTGGCCCGCCGAGGACCAGAAAGCGCGGTGCGTTGGGGATCGCGGCAAGCGCCACCATGCCGCAGACCGTCACCAGCACCGTCAGCAAGCGGTATTCACGCAGATCGTGCGAGCCGATGCGCTGGGCATCAAACAGCGCGCTCACCGCACCGGGCACGCGCCGCGGCAGCGAGCCAAACCAGCGAGCAACGCGGGGCCCAAACCAATCGGCCTGCGGTACGGGAGGCGCCGCCCCTGGCTGCCTGCCCTGCGCATGTTGAATCGACGACATGAGCCAGAATGTAAGGCGCCGATCCGGACCCGGCAACCCAGCCGCCGGCGATCTCGCCTAAGCCCGGCAAATCACCCCGTTTGCCGTCGATTCCCGCGGGGAGTTAGGGGCTCGAAGGCGCGCCGGCCGGCTTCTGCCGCTGGTACTTGTTGACCGCGGCGTTGTGCTCTTCGAACGTCACCGAGAACTGATGCGTGCCGTCGTTGCGCGACACGAAGTACAGGTACGGTGTGCTGTCTGGTTTGAGCACGGCGGCCAGCGCCGCTCGCCCCGGGTTACAGATCGGCCCCGGCGGTAAGCCCTCGTGCGTGTAGGTGTTGTAGGGATTGTCCGCGTCGTCGAGATGAATGCGCCGAATGCGCCCCGCAAACTGCTGGCAGGCCGCGCTGCGCTGCGCGGGGATGGTGCAGCCGTAGATAATCGTCGGGTCGGTCTCCAGACGATGCGGCTTGAAGGTCGGCAGGTGCAGGCGGTTTAGGAACACACCCGCGATGCGCGGTCGCTCCTCGCCGCGGGCTGTCTCTTTTTCGACGAGGCTGGCCATAAGGACGATCTCGCGGTCGCCGAAGTGATACTGCCGGTTGAGGATGCGCAGGTTCTCGAAGTTCTGCGCCTTGAGCTCTCCCAAGACGCGCTGCGAACGCTTGACCAGCGTGGGCAGGACCCGGGTACAAGCAATGCCTGGAGGGAAACGATAGGTGTCGGGGTAGAGGTAGCCTTCCAGCGTCGGGCCGTTGACCCCTAGCGACAGGGCATAGCTGGGATCGCGCATCAGCCGCTCGGCCTCGCTGGCCTTGCAGATGCCGGCCTCTTCGAGCAGCCGCGCCACCTCCAGCATGTTCTTGCCTTCGGGGATGGTCACCGGGACCTCCGGCTCGCGCGCCCCGGAGAGCAGGACGTCGAGCACCTGCTTCGGCGTCATGTAGGCCGACAGCGTGTAGGCACCGGCGCGGATCTTCTGCGCCACGCCACGCTCGTTGGCGTAGAAGCGGAACCACTCGGGATGGTGGATGAGCTGCTTCTCGGCGAGCATGCGGGCGATCTCGGCAAGGCTCATGCCCTTGGCGATGACGACCTTGACGTCGCGCGGGCCGGCAAACGGACCCGGACGGTCGGGATAGCGCAGCGCCTGGACGGCGAAGTAACCGACGGTGCCCAGGAAGCTCGCGACAGCGCAGAAGACGATGAGCGCCGCCGCCAACTGACCGCCCCGCCCCCGGCGCCCGGCGCTCCGGCTGCCGCCCCGGCGCCCCTCAGACGAAGCTGCTGCGGCGGCTCGATTCGAGCGCTCGCCACTCATCGGCTGCCGTCCCCTGCCGAGCCCGCGGACACGGCGGCCGTGGGCGGATGCGCGTCTAGCCAGGCCTGCAGGATGACCGCGGCGGCCAGCTTGTCGATGACCTGTTTGCGCCGGGCCCGCGACATATCGGCGGCGAGGAGGTGCTCTTCGGCTTCGACGGTCGAGAAGCTCTCGTCCTGGTAGGACACCTGCATCCCGGCCGCGGCCAGGGCATCGCCCAGCACCCGCACCCGCGCTGCCCGCTTGCCTTCATTGCCTTCACAGTCATAGGGCAGACCGACGACGAGTTCCTGCGTCTGGTAGGTCTGGCAGAGCGCCGCCACCTGGCCCACATCGCCTCGTGTCCCCTGCCGGGCCAGCGTTCGCACGGCGTGCGCGCAGAGCCTTAGCTCGTCGCTGACCGCAACGCCAATGGTCTTGGAACCGACGTCCAACCCAAGCACACGCACATCCGGACCATGGCATCGCCAGCCAGGAGGGTCAATTTTTTGCCGGTCCAGGCTATGACTGCGGCATGCCCGCTACCGAAAGTCCCCTCCAAGCCCCGCCCGAGCGACTGGTTGCGCCCGAAGACAGCGCCGCCTATCACCCTGACTTCCTCGCCGCCCTGGCGGCCGGAACCGCCGAGCGCTACCACGACGCCGACCTCTACGACCTCGAATATGGCCGACGCCGCCACGATGTCGCCTGGTATCGGGAACTCGCCGCCCGGCAAGCCCAGGGCTCCGCCGACCCCGAGTCCTTCCGCATCGTCGAGCTAGGCTGCGGCAGCGGCCGCCTGCTGCTGCCTCTGGCGCGAGCCGGTCATGACGTCCTGGGCGTGGACCGGAGCAGCGCGATGCTGCGCGCGTGCAGAAAGCGCCTCAGTTCTCTGAACGCGCGTACGCGCGCGCGCGTTCACATTCTACAGAGTGATTTTCGCCAGCTGCCGCTCGCTGGGCGCTTCCCCCTTATCCTCTGCCCGTTCAACGCCTTTATGCACCTGTACACGCGGGCCGATATCGAAAGCGCCCTGGCCGAGGTGCGCCGCCTGCTCGCACCCGACGGCATGTTCGCGCTCGATGTCTTCCATCCCGACCCGGTCTGGCTGGCACGCAACCCGACCCGCAGGTTCGCTCGCACCCGCCTGCGTCACCCCCGCACCGGCGAGCGGCTGATCTACACCACCAGCCACGTCTACGACCCCGAGACCCAGCTCGCGTGGATTCGCTTTTTCTACGAACCCGATGCGGGCCGAAGCTCGGTGACGGCGCCCGACACGCCGGCCCCAGTGCGCGTGGTTCAGCTTGCGCAGCGTCTGTTTTTCCCAGCTGAGCTAGAAGCGCTGCTGCACTACAACGGCTTTGCCATCACCTATCGCGCTGGCGGCTTCGATGGCTCTCCTCTGAGCCCCGTCAGTAGCGAGCAGGTGATCTGCGCCCGCCTCCGCTAGGGGGCACCTCCCGTCGAGACCCTGGAAGCCCCGCATGCATCGTTCGCAGCGACGGAAAATCGCCAAAGTCAGACGGGGCGACTCTCCGAGTGAGCGAGCCAAAAACCTGCCTTTTGCGCGCCAAAAAACCGGCAAAAAGGGCTCTGATCGACCTCCTCGGGGGCTCCACGGGAAAAAAAACGCGAGAAAAGTGATCTTTTCCACGCAAAAGCCGTTGACAGGCTCGTCGGGCCTCTCTTAGTGTCAATTTCAACCAACCCCACTCGAGTTGGAGGACACTGAAATGGCTGAGAAAGTTGTCAAGCTTGGTGTGAAGCGTGAAGCTGGTTACCTGTACTTCCTGCGCGGCAGCGACGTGTGGAAGACGCCGATGAAGCGCGCGGGCGCCGCCGCCGTGGCCGGTAAGGCCGAGAAGGTTCAGGCCGGCAATTTCGCGCGTGAGGAAGGCTTCCTGTACTTCCTCGATGCGCAGGGCGACATCTCGCGCGCCAAGCGCGCCGTCGGCGGCCAGAAGCGCAAGAAGCCGAAGACGGAGAAGAAGGCCCCCGCCAAGAAGGCTGCGAAGCCGGCTGCCAAGAAGGCCGCCCCGGCGAAGAAGGCCCCCGCCAAGAAGGCTGCTGCTCCGGCGAAGAAGGCCCCTGCCAAGAAGGCCCCCGCCAAGCCGGTCAAGAAGAAGAAGTAGTTCCGTCTGCGGCGGTGACCTGTTCGCAGGACTCCGTCGCAGAAAACGGCAAAGGCCGACTCTCGCAAGAGAGCCGGCCTTTTTGCTTTTCTGATCTCTCGACGGCCGGGGGA
>DAORCZ010000160.1:10414-11668 GCA_035345735.1 Pseudomonadota bacterium
GGGGACGGCATGTGGACGGCCGGGCAGCGGGTTGGTTGCCCGTTCCCGTCGCAGAGCCGCTAAGAAAAGCGCGGCGCGCGGGCTTCGATGAAGTCGACGATGCGCCGCTCAAAGCGCTCGTTGTAAAGGCGGTTGGCCGCCTGGATGCCCGTCGGGGATGTGACGTTGATCTCGGTCAGGTGGCCGTCGATGACGTCAAGCCCCACGAAGTGCAGGCCCTCCTGACGCAGACGAGGCTTCACGCGCTCGCAGATCTCGCGCTCGCGCGGGGTTAGCTCCGTCGCCTGGGCGGTGCCGCCGAGTGCCAAGTTGCTGCGAAGCTCGTTCTGGGCGGGCAGCCGCAGCAGCGCGGCCAGGAATTCACCGTCGAGCAGCAGGATGCGCTTGTCCCCCTTCCCCTTCACATCCAGCTTGCGCTGCGCCATCACCCAGCGCTTGCCGTGGTGGGTCATCGTCTCCAGGATGGCGCCGGTGTTCGAGTCGTCTTCGCGCACGTTGAACACCGACAGGCCCGCATACCCGTCGAGGGGCTTGACGATCATCTGCCCGCCCTGCTCCCGCATAAAGGCCCGCAGGTCGGCGATGGAATGGCTGACCAGCGTCGGCGCCAAGAGGTCCGGGAAGTGGAAGATGAACAGCTTCTCGTTGGCTTCGCGCAGGCCGCGCGGGTCGTTGATAAGCAGCGTCTTGCCGCGGGCATATTCCAGAATCAGCGTCGCGGTGTGATAGGCGACGTCATACGGCGGATCCTTGCGCATCAGCACGGCATGAAAATCGGCGAGCGGGCGCGGCTGCGAATCGCTGGCGCAGGTGACCGCCGGTGCGGTCTCACGACTGACGCTCTGCACCGCTCGCACATCGGCTCCCGCCACTTCGTGGCGCAGCCAGAGCTCGTGCAGCTCACAGAGGAAGACCTCGTGGCCGCGCTGCTGCAGCTCGTCCATGATGGCGACGGAGGTATCGCTGCGCGGACGCAGGCTAGACGGCGGATCGAGGATGACTAGTACACGCATGATTTCATCGTACTTGGGCGAAGAGCTTGCCGAGGGAAAATCGTGATTAGAAGCGGCTAGGTTTGGCCGAGGGGGGCAGCCGAGCTTCGGCGTTGGCCGCGGCATAGGCCAGGGCCGCGAAGGCCGCCTGCGCCTGGGCAAAGTCGCGCGGTCGAATCTTGTCGACGGTGTCACCGGCGGTGTGATGCCACTCGAAGTAGTCCGAGACGTCCTGCGCGACCCCGACGACGGGCACCGTGGC
>DAORCZ010000161.1:0-11614 GCA_035345735.1 Pseudomonadota bacterium
AGAACGGCAGCAGCAGCGAGCTAGGCGCGGCCTTCATGGGCGTGGGCCTGAACTTTGGCGCCACCAACGACAAGACGCACCAGTACCAGATCGAGATCGACCCGGCTGCGCTACAGATGGGCCCCGACGGAAAACCGGCGAATCCCGAGGCCTATAACGCAGTGCAGATGATGCTGAACACTGGCCTTATGCCCGGGGCCAACCACCTGACCGGCGAGGGCATGCCGCAGACCTACGCGGCGTTCGAGTCGGCCTATCAGCAGGTCGGCCCGCTGAGCGCATCGATCGATGCCAAGCGCGATCAGCTGAATGACCCGACGCTGTCACCGCAGCAGGCGCAGCAGATTCGCCAGGATCTGGTCGGTCTATACGGTCAGCTCGATACGGCGCAGCAGACCATCGAGACCAATCGCGAGATCCTCAACGGACAGTGGGAACAGACCTACGGTCCCGATAACCAGCCCAACATCCCCGGTGTGCTGGTGCGCAGCGAGACCAGCTCGGAGCAGAACGGCAACACCATGTCGGTGGCTGGCACGCAGGTCGCCAGTACCCAGCGCACCTGGACCGAACAGCAGCGCGCGACCAACTACGGCACCGAGCACAGCTACACCTACAACGAACAGAACTACTTCCTGGGCAGCCTGACCGATTCGTTTACTGGCACCGCGAATAATGGCGTCGATCCCAACGCCGCGATGTTCGGCATGGTGTCGAACGATCAGGTGCTGCTGTCGGATAACGCGGATGTGCTCAAGACGGTGCGCAACCGGGATGTGCCGGACTACGTTCTGGATGATCCCAACTATCGCTTCAACATGCGCGGCACGCTGGAAGTGACGATGAACCCGCAGCAGTGGAACACCATGACCGCGGCGCTCAACGACATGTCGAACCCGCAGTCGGCCGCGATGTGGCAGGACATGGGCACACGCGTCACGCAGTTCATCGGCGGCGACCAGTTCTGGCTGAACCCCACCGGCGATGAGAACCTAGCCGCGCTGCACGCGCAGGGTATGGACTCGATGCGCAATGGCTGGATTAACGATCAGTTCAACGGCTACAGCACGGGCGCAGACGGTCAGCCAACCGCGACCACGCGAGCGCTGCGCAGCTTTGGTGACACGCCGGAAGCGGCGATGCAGGCCGCGGCGCTGGTGTTCCAGAACGTGAAGTCTCCGCAGGCCTTCCAAGCGCTGCCGCCGGATCAGCAGCAGCTATTTATCGCCATGCTCGATCAGACCAGCGGACAGGAAGATGTCACGGGGCAGCGCAACTCGTTTGAGGCGGTCGCCGCCATCTCGCTGATCGCAAATCCGGTCGATCGCGCGAGCACGCTGACAAGCTTTATGGCCGATGCGAATGATGAAGCATCGTTCGACCATCGGTCGGGTGCCGTCGAGTTTGTCGAGTTCACCGAGCGCTTCAAGGGCAACGCCGCCGTCTACGATGTCATCCAGCAGGGCATTCACTTTGACTGGCAGCAGGACAATGCCGAGCGGCTGGCGGGCGGCGATCCGGCCAAGATCGACAGCGAGCTGCACGACGCCTTCAACGAACATCAGCTGGGCATTGGCTTTCTGCCGCAGGACATCAATGAAGGCCGCGCACTGGATGCGCTGATGGCCGCCAACATGGCCGGCGGTCCCGACCGCATCCGCGCGGCCGTCGCAGCGGCTGGCGTCGATGTCGTGGCGATCATGAACTCCTTCCAGCCGGGCAGTGTCGAGCAGCGCCTGTATCTGGATCTGATTGCCGAAGTTCCTGAACTGCAGGCGCAGATCACAGCGGCCACGACGTGCAGTGCCTAGTTCCGCGCTCGCTCGGCCGGGGCCAGAAGGAAGAAGCACAGGGCGGCGGCACCGGCGAACACCGTCATCAGCACAAACGGGGCATCCCAGCCCGAGTGTGCGACCAAAAAGCCAAAGCCCAGGCCCGAGACCGCGCTGCTGGCGTAGCCAAACAGCCCGGTCAGTCCGATGGCGGTAGCGACGCCGCGTGGGCCGACTAGGCTGGCCGCGCAGACCCCCACCAGGAACTGCGGTCCATAGATGCAGAAGCCGACTGCCAGCAGGGCCACCGCGTCGGGGATGGCTACGGTCGTCAGCTGCGGCAGGCGCCAAAACACGGCCAACGCCACCGCCGTCGCCAGCATATAGCCCGTCGCCAGATAGGCACTGCGGCCCGCGAACACACGATCGCGCAGCCAACCCGCAAGCAGCGCCCCGACTAGGCCCGCAAGCTCGAAA
The DNA here is from genome assembly GCA_035345735.1 of Pseudomonadota bacterium. Classification (GTDB taxonomy): domain Bacteria; phylum Myxococcota_A; class Polyangia; order Palsa-1104; family JAEUJZ01; genus JAEUJZ01. The sequence goes on from DAORCZ010000161.1 coordinate 2,250, forward strand.
CCTGCGACGCTGGTGCCGGCGTGCAGCAGGCTCTGCCCGCGCACATTCGATAGGTAGAGCGGGGCCCAGTTCATGACGCCATAGCGAATGACGTAGACAAAGAAGTTCGCAAGGCACAGCAGCCAAAGCTCGGGACGGCCAAAGACCTGCTCGTGCAGGTAATCGCGAAACTCTCCTGTGTCTTGCGCGGTCGGCTGCTTATTCGCACTCTGCGGCGGCGGGCTTGCTTGGCTGCTCGGGCTCTTGGCGGCAAGGAATTCCTCGACGGGGGGCAGGCCCAGCGAGGCCGGGGTATCGCGCAGCCGATGCGCAATAAACAGGCTGACCAGGGCCGCGATGGCAGCCGGCACGACAAAGCCCGCTCGCCAGCCATAGTGACTGACCAGCGCGCCCGATAAGACAAAGATCAGCGCTGCGCCGACTTGGTGCGAGCTATTCCAGATGCCCCACACCACGCCGCGCTCGCGCTCGCCCACCCAGTGCGACAGCACACGCGCGCAGGGCGGAAAGCCCATGCCTTGAAACCAGCCGTTGATCAGCCACCACAGGCCCAAGAGCGCAAGGCTACTCGACAGACCAAACGCCAGGTTGCACAGCGCCGACAGCAGCAGGCCAGCGGCCATGAAGTAGCGGGGATTGCTGCGATCTGCGAGCACGCCATTGCCGAACTTAGCGACGCCGTACAGCAGATCGTGCGCTGTCAGAAACAGGCCAAGCTGCGCCGTGCTGATGCCCAGGTCGGCCACCATCTTGGGGATCGCCACCGGCAGGTTCTTGCGCACGAAATAGAAGACCGCGTAGCCGATAAACACCGTCGAGATCTGTCGGATCCGCCAAGCCCGGTACTGCGAGGCGAGCTGCTCAGGTGGCAGAGGAGGGGCCGGAGGGGGCGGCTGCAGATACGACAAGATCCAGCTCATGATCCCATCTTCGCCGATTGCGGCGATGGCCGCGGCGGGCTGTGCCGGTGTCGTCGGTCTCTACAGGCAAAGTGGCCCAAGGCTCAGGCAGCCGCGCACCACGACCCGCTTCCGCCCTGCGCTGCTCGACCCGCAGTGCAGGTGCAGCGATGCGCCATCGTAGCGACAAGCGAGGCCCGCTCCCTCCGTCACGATCCGCGGCGACAAGCCTGCCCCGCTGCGAAACAGGGCCGCCGGCGCGAAGATCACCGTTTCGCCAACGGCCGGAACGTGATCCCAGCTGACCTCAATGGCATAGGGCGACAGCGTGGTGGCTTCGCGGACCTCTGCGCAAATTATGGCCAGTCTCCTCTGCACTGACATCGGCGCTAGCGGGAGCGGTCATCAGTCAGCGCAAGCGCTTCGACCAAATGGGAGTCTGTAGTCCACGGAAATCGGAGTCTGTAGGCCCCCGGGGCCAGCGTCGAAAAGCTGGCAAAGTCCGCACTGGGTGAACATGCAGGCGATAGAGACAGGAGGCACCGGGCGATGCCTTTTTCTAAAGCTCGTCAGGCTGGGTCGGCCGGTATTCAATCGATATCGACAGCCACGACACCCCAGCCGCCCGTTTCCATGTCCCGCGTTGCGGGCAGGCCGGCGATGACAATTGGCTCGGCTGCAGCGAGTAGGCGCTCGCGGGCAGGGTCAGCCAGAGCCTCCAGAAGTTCTCCGCCCAAGGCGAAGATCAGCCGGTCCCCGGGCTGAACGTCGATCTCCAGCGGGGGGGCGCTGGGCAGGAAATCGCGCGGCACAAACAATGACACGGGGGTGGACCCCGCTGGCCCTAGGTCAGCCAGGGCTGCCGGATCGGCGACGATCTCTGGCCGACGCCCGAGCGTGTCTTCATACAGCAGCACCTGCAGCTGACCTTGGCGCAGAAGATAGGCCCGCGCCAGGCCGCGACGTAGGAGAGTCACTCGATGGTGACGAATCAGCGCAAGCACGCCGCTTAGGCCCAGCGAGTATCCGCGCAGGTTGAGCTCTTGCAGCACGTGACCCATGCGCAGACCCAGCGCGTTCAGCAAGGCGGCTGGTTCGCCCGGCAGCGGGCTACGATCCACCAGCCAGCCGACCCACGCCGCGAAGTCATCCCGCGGTTCGGGAGGAGGCTCGATGGGAGCTCCCAAGGAGGGCTGGTAGTACGGCTCAGGAATGAGCGTCGCTAGCGTCAGCAAGCCCACAGTCGCAGCCCAGTTTCCTGTGCGGTCTCCGCCTTGACCATCCAGCGCCGCAACGATGCGTGTCTCAGAATCCAGCCGGGTGGAAAACTCAAGCTGCTCCGGCCCGCGATACTCTGCTTCATGCAGCCAGGCCCAGACCGGTCCTCGACGGAACGGAGAGGGCGGCGGAGTGTATCCGGCGAGCGATGCACGGCGCGGCCCGGCTGGTTCGGGCTGAATGTTTCGAACGTAGATCGCAGGACCGCTCCAGCCGACGGGTCGCGCCTGCCCCTTGGCCAGGGGCGAGAGCAGGCCCGGATCATAGGTCCCGGTTACGGCGTAGCGCTGGCCATCGATCAGGCCTTGGAGCAGCGCCGGATCGCCTTGCAGCTTCGCGCCTTCAAAGTTGGGTCCCTCAAAGTGCCCGCGCCGATATCGCCCGACCACGCGGATGCATGTCCCCGTCGCTAGCTGACTCGGACCGGTCGAGGTGAGCTGATACGGGTAGATCGGCTCGGGGGTTGGCTCGACACGCGGCAGCCGCAGTCGCTTGTTGAGCAGTGCCACGATCTCGGCCGCCTCATCGGCCCGCACGGGGGAAAGCTCGATGTCGCTAGGCAGGCCCCCCTCTCGAAAATCGCCCTGCATGTGCAGCGTCACCCAATCGGTAGATTGCAGCGCGACGACTGCGATGGCATCGATCGATTCGTCGCGCAGGAACAGGGTGCCAGCGCTCTTGGGCGAGGTCAGGCGGTGGCCTTTGGCTGCGCGAAAGCCAATGAAGTCTGCCTCTTGAAAGACTCGCAGGCTGCGCCCTTCGAACAAGGCAATGCGCTCTGCGACGTGTTCTTGGGTCATGGGGCTTTCCGTCGGGCAGCCAGGGTTTGTAGGTCAACATCCGTCGCTAGGCTCGGCAGCTTGGCGGCGGTCATCAGCAGAGCATCCAGGTCATCCAGATCCTGACAGCGGGCCCTGGTAGAGGCGTGATGCAGGGCAACAATCAGCGGCGCGGGGCTGGCATCTCCCTTGCTTACCAGGCGCTTCAGTGGACGCAGCGAGGCCTGAGTGATCCAGTCGATTTGGCACCACGCAGGGCAGGGGTCACGGCGGCTCGACTCATGCGCATCGCTGAGCTCTGCAAGCCAGCGGATCAGCCCCGTGTAGTCTTTGGCCGCCAGCAACGCAGACGAGCGCTCGAGCGTCTCTTCACGGTCTACGCCCGGCCAGCTGTAAATGAACTTTCCCGCCATGGGGCTGAAGACCGCGCCGTGGGCCGCGTTCGCCAGCGCTTCCATCCAGGGATCGAAGCGGTCGAACAAACTGTCAGACATATGTCCTTCGGCGCGAATGACGGCGACGACGCGATCGGCCCACGTGGGGTCGGGCAGCGGATCTCCGACTCGGTAGTCGTCTTGGCGCAGCCACATCGATCCAAACCACCCGGATCGCGTGGCGGGATTCCAAGACAGCTTGTTGACTCGCCGTTCCATGAAAGTCGCAGGCGAGCGCATACACACGATCGTGTAGTCGATAGACATTCTGAGATCCGAGTATCGCAAGCAGGGCCTTGCGGGTGCCAGTGCTCACGGATAGGAACGCCAGAAGCAGGTCAGCATCACCGACCTGCCGCATCCCAGTCGCGCTTAGGAGCCTCACGCGGGCTCCTCGCGCGCCTATTTAAGGCGGCCACCGCGGGAAAAACGGAAATTTTGGACACGGACCTCCACCGCGACCGGCGTTCCCGCTACGCGCTGGGGGTAGGGGCGCGGGCGGAACAGCCCCGGACGCAGAGCCGCGTGGTCATCGGTGATCGAGAGGTCTTCCTGGTTCCAGCCGTCTTTGCGCACCGGATCCCAGCCGGGGGTGTAGTTCCACTGGGCGCCGGAGGCGAAGCGGCGGTTGAGGTGGGATGCGAGGAGTGTGAGATAGGCGTCGGCACCGCGTGTGCCACCAGGCGCCCCGAATTCGCCCAGGAACAGCGGCGCGGCAAGCTCCTTTGTCTTGGAATCGATAAGTGCAAAGGCCAGGTCGGTAGCAAGCGACAGACCCGAGTAGGCGTGCCCGACCAGGACTCCGGGATCGTAGTAGTGCGGGGCAAACGCGAAGTTCCCAAACGCCGGGCGGGGCAGGGCCGATCCGACGAGACCGCTGCTGGTCAGAGCATGTGGACTTAGGAATAAGATGGCGTCGGGAAACTCGCCGCGAATGGTCTTTTCGGCATCGCGGTAGAGCGCGGCTAGCTCCGTTTTTTCATCGCCCCAGGGCTCGTTCATGGGGTCGAAGCCGATGACCGCCGGGTGACTTCGGAAGTGACGGGCCAGCGTGGCGAGAAGCTGCAGGTAGCGGTCGCGCACTCCGCCTTCGTTTTTGTGGAACGCGCTAAACGAACGGTGCATGTCCGAGTCGAAGATCATCTTCGTGCCCCAGCCAGCGCAGGCCGGGCCGTTGTCGGGAGTCTTTGGCGTGATGTCCGCCGGGATGGCCCAGCGTGGAAGCCCATCGCCGCAGCCCGCGGTCGAGAAGCGCGAGAACGCATCCTGGTGAATGTCGAGAATGACGTAGAGCCCTCGGCGATGCGCGAGATCGACAACCTGGGTGACGGAATCGAGATAGCTCGTGTCGTAGTGCCCTTTGGTGGGCTCGAACGCTTCCCAGTTGATAAGCAGGCGCAGGACGTTTAGGCCCCAGCCGGGCAGCGGATCGAGATCCGTCGTCGAGCGCAGGTGACGGAACGGCGGCACCTTCGATTCGCCCGCCAGGTTGACGCCGCGCAGCAGCACGACGCCTCCCTGTTCATCGACGAACCACGCGCCCTGTGTGTGCAGCGGCGCGGCGTGGGCGGTGGCAGGCGCGGGGAAGATCCCCGGGCGCCCATCGGGGTCGGCATAGACTCCTGAAAACAGGCCAAAAATGGCTCCCAAAGCGAGGCAAAACTGCGCGCTACGCATGAGATCTCCGTCGAAAAAATGATGAAAGAAGCGTATCGCCTTCGCTGTCGCGACACAGCTAGAATGTGGCGCCATGGAGACTCCCCCGCAGTTCGCCAGCTTCGCTGAGTTCTATCCCTTCTACTTGTCCGAGCACTCAAACCGCACGTGCCGCCGGCTGCACTTCATCGGCAGCACGCTGGGTGCGCTGTGCGGTGTGTCGGGCCTCTTGACCGGACGGCCCAGCCGCCTGCTGACCGGCTTGGTCATCGGGTACGGCTTCTCGTGGGTCGGGCACTTCTTCTTCGAGAAGAACCGCCCCGCGACGTTCAAGTATCCGCGCTACAGCTTCATCGGCGACTGGGCCATGTGGCGCGATATCGTGACGGGCAAGATTCCGTTTTAGCGGCGCGTTGCCCGCGTTCACGGGCAGCTATGCGTCGGCCACCTGCAGCACCAGCTTGCCGAAGTTCTCGCCCGAGAAGAGCTTGAGCAGCGCCGCCGGGAACTGATCGATGCCCCGGACGACATCCTCGCGGCTCTTGAGGCGGCCGTCTTTGAGGTAGCCAGCCAGCTCGGCGATGGCGCCGGGGAAGCGGTCGGCGTAGTCAAAGACCACCATGCCCTCCATGCGGGCGCGGTTGGTGAGCAGGCTGAGGTAGTTCTTCGGACCCTGCACCGCAGAGAGGCTGTTGTACTGGCTGATGGCGCCGCAGATGATGATGCGGGCGCGCCGATTGATGCGCCCCAGCACGGTGTCAAGGATCGCGCCGCCGACGTTATCGAAGTAGATATCGACGCCGCCCGGGCAGTGGGTCTTCAGCCCGTCGCGGACGGCATCGGGGCTGGCCTTGTAGTCGATGCAGGCATCGAAGCCGAGCTCCTTTTGCACCCACTCGCACTTCTGTGGACCGCCGGCGATGCCGATGGCGCGCAGGCCCCAGATCTTGGCCAGCTGACCGACCGTCTGACCGACCGCGCCGGCTGCCCCCGACACCACCAGCGTTTCGCCCGCCTGTGGCTTGCCGATGTCCTGCAGTCCGAAGTAGGCGGTCATGCCCGGCATACCCAGCACGTTCAGCCACTGACTCGGCGTGCCGAGCGACAGGTTGATGGGCTGCGCCGCGCCGCGCCGAAGTTCCTCGGCCGAGAGCGCCACATACTCCTGCACGCCAGCGCTGATCCGAACCAGGCTGCCCTCCTGGCAGGCCGGGCTGTGACTGCGCACGACGATGCCGATGCCCCCGGCGCGCATGACGTCGCCGAGGCCCACTGGGGCGATGTAGCTTTTGCCCTCGTTCATCCAGCCGCGCATCGCTGGATCGACTGACAGGAGCAGCGTCTTGACCAGCGCCCCGCCGGGGCCCGGTTCGGGAATGTCTTCTTCGGTGAACTTCCAGGTCTCGCTCGTCGGCAGTCCGACGGGGCGGGCCGCCAGGCGGATCTGATGATTGCGGGGTGCGGGGGCTGTGCTCATGGCGTGTTCCTTGCGTTGAGGAGGCCGCGTGATGGGGCTGCTGCGGCTGACCGCCCGCCGCGGACAACCCGCTGGCCGGGGAAGCCAAGCCTGACACAGGGGCCCAGGCCCGCGCGGCTGATCTGCGCCGCCGGTCGTCATTTCTTGCGCCCGGGCTGACGGTCAGACCGCGATGACGAGCCACACCGCAGTTCCCACACTACCTCTGCGGCGGCGCGCTGCTGTCTCGCACGACCCGCAGATACCCCGCCGAGACCATGAGAAGAAGATACGTAATATTCATAATATAGATTCGGTATTGGGGTAACCAAACCTGCAATCCGACCGAGAGCCAGCAGGTGAGAACCGGCAGGGCATAATACCGTCCCACGAGCGGCAGCTCAGCCAGGAGAAACATCGATAATCCCAGCGTCTCTAACTGCAAAAATTTCCCTAAGGTTATGTCGATAAACAATCCCAGCGTCCTTCCCAGGGCCATGTAGGCCGTAAGGACAGTCAGAAAATAGGCGCCGCGCCGATAGATCAGCTGTCGCCGCAGCACCGGCCGCAGCACCAAGCGCACCGCCAGGCAGCAGGCAAACAGCGCCCAGGACAAGAGCGTCGGACCCCATAGCGACTCCGGCTGCACGCGGGCCCAGGTGGCCTGCCGAACGCCGACCAAGAGCACGGCCAAGAGCACGACGATCAGCGCGACGCGCCGCTTGATGCGCTGGGATTCGCGCGAGTCGGCTTCGGCACTCAGCCCGACCTCCAGCGCCGCGGTCAGCGACGCCATCGACGCAAAGCGATCCTCGGGCTGGCGCGACAGGCCTCGGCGCAGCGCGGATTCGATGACCGCCGGGATGGCGAGCCCCGACGTCGGCGACGGAAACTGGGCCGGTAACTCGCCCGCTACCACCTGGGCGGCAAACTCCTCGAACGTCTCGCCGACAAACGGCAGCGTCCCGTAAAGGGCCTCGTACAGCGCCGCGCAGAAGCTCCACTGATCGCTGCGCTCGTCGGTGGGTTGGCCCGAGATCTGCTCGGGGGCCATGAACCCGGGTGTGCCCATAATCGTCCCGACCTGCGTCAGCCGCTCGCGCGATCCCCGCAGGCTCTCGCCCGAAAACCCCGACCCACTCTGACTGCTCGCCGCCTCCCCCTGCACCGGCCCGTCCAGCGCCCGCGCGAGCCCAAAGTCAACCACCCGCACCCGCCCATCCTCGCCGACGAGCACATTGTCCGGCTTGAAGTCGCGATGCACCGACAATGGCCTCGCTGCGGCCTTCTGCGTTTTCCGAGACCGTCGGCACGCCGCGGAAAATGGGCTGCTTGCGAGCCCCCCGTGCCTTTCCCCGGCCTGGGATGTCGGCTCGACGCGCTCCGGGCCGCCGGCTGCGTTCTTGAAAACGCGCGGTCCGCTCTAGCGGCGCAAGTACGCTACTTCAGCGTCGACAACAACACGGATGCCGACTGCTGATCGGGATTGATCACCGAGACCTTGATGCTGCTCTCGCCACTGAAGCCCTTTTCTAGCTCGGACAGCGACACCGGCAGATCCTCGGGCCGATAGACGGTGTAGACATCCGAGGCGTTGTTTGAAACGGGGGGCGGCACCGGCAACATGAATATGGGGTTGATGTTGCCCGGGGTGCGATCGTAGGCCAGCTGCACTCGGCTGTTCGGATAGTAGCCCCAGCCCGCCAGGCTGACGCGCAGTGTCTCGGCGTTGGCGTTGATGCGCATGCTGGTGCGCACGACGGCAAAGATCTGCGGTCGGCCCGGCTCGCAGCCCACCGATGGATCGGCGCTGCCGCGGCCCAGCGCGGGACGCAGATCGACGGGCAGGTTCTGGTGTGACAGCGGTGGATTGATCTCGCCAACCCCAGTGGCGATGGGACAGCCGTTGGCCAGCGCGGCGACGTTCACCTGCACCTTGCCATCCTGCGGCTCGGACGACAGATACAGGCCAAAGGTGTACGAGCCGCCCGCCTGCTTGGGATTGTCGGCAAAGCGGATGCGCTGCGCCGGGGTGCTGGCCGCCATCTGCACCCCATCCTGGCCTCCCGTCGGAGTCGCCACCGTGCGCACCATGAATTCCAGCCCATCGCTCTCGGCGGGCAGGTTGGTGACCGACACGACGATGTCAAGCGGTCGCTCGCAGCCCAACGCCGTGCTCAGGGTGGCGCACAGCAGGGGCAGAGCCAGCGATCGCCGCCAAGGGAACGAGGTCTGGGTGGGCATAGATAGACTCGCGATCACTTGTTCATGGGCAGGGTGATGGTGAATGCACCACCGTCGGTTCGGTTGGCATCGCGGATGCTTTGTGCATACAGCGGCAGCGCGATGCTCATGGCGATGCCCGTGGCCAAAAGGGGACTGACGATGCCCCAGAACACCGCGCGCTTGTAAAACGGCGGATGCTTGGCTTGCTCCAACTCGGCGGCGATGCGCTGCGCCCGCTCTTTTTCGGCCGACAGGGCGCGGTTTTTTTCCGCCTCTAGCTCGCGCTGCTTTTCGGCCGCGGCCTGGCGTTCGTTTTCGAGAGCCAGGGTGATGGTCTGGCTGCGCTCTTGGGCGTCGAGCAGCGTCTTCATGTCGCGTGCGTAGGTGCGCGCTTCGGCGGCCAGTTGCTCGGTGTCGGCGACGGGGATGAACTGCTCATAGGCCGACAGGGCGCGCTGCGGCGCGTTGCCTTTGCGATACGACTGCGCGGCATTAAACAGGTAGATGGGCCGGGGCTGCTGCTTGTACGCGGCCATCAAGGTATCGGCGGCCTCGATGTATTTTTCCGCCAGGAACAGAGCCTTGGCGCGAGCCACCAGCGCCGCCGCGTCCTGTCCTGCCAGCGCTGATCCCGCCT
>DAORCZ010000162.1:0-11515 GCA_035345735.1 Pseudomonadota bacterium
TTTTTCGACGCCCCGGCGAAAAAGTGAGTCCGCGCCCGCGGGGGCCCCAGCCGTGCAGCAAGGTCGCGTTGAGGGCCTTCGCAGATTAATATGTAAACACCTTCTGAGCCTCCGCCCCTTAACAGTTGGGCGGAGCTTCCGATCCCGGCGCTGCAAACGGCAGCCCAAAGGCCTGCGCCAGCGTAGTAGCCCGTTTGCAGGCGGGGTGATGCGACTGGAACTGGGCGCGGAAGTGGGGATCGGCGATGTCGTCACAGCGCAGCTTGATCTGCGCCAGGACTTCGATCAGCGCGGCTCGCGCTTGCGCGTGAGCTCCCGTAGCCTCGAAAACCTCGACCACGGCGATGCGGGCGGGCAGCTCGTGCATGCCGGCCCCACCGAGCATGGAAAACAGCGGCAAGAGCTGCTCGGCCAGGCCGCGCGCCTCGACCAGCTGCCCCAGTCGGACAAGGGCCAGGAGCAGGCTGGTGACGCCGGTCAGCGCCAAGATCGGCAAGACCGAGAGCGTCGGCACGAGCTGTCGCCCCAGCCCGGCTGCGGTCTCGGCATCGCCGCGCAAGAGCGCCAGCTTGGCCGCCAAGCCCACGCCAAAGAGCGGAAAGATCGGCGAGCCCGAGGTCTCGCTGCGCAGCGCCGCGATCAGCGGCTCGGCCTCGTCCCAGGCCGCCCGATCGTCGAGCTCAAGGAGGTTGACGGCACTGGCAAGCTGCCACCACGGCAGCACGAACGCATCGTGGGGGTAGCGCAGCCGCTCACCTTGCTGACGCAGGCGCTGGCGCAGACCGATGTGATCGCCGACGGCAACCCAGCCAAAGGCGGTCAATCCGAAGGGCATCAGGGCAGCCGTCAGCCGATCCCCGATGAGCTCGGACAGCCGCTGCGCCGCATCCGCTTCGGAAAGCAGGCTCCACGGCTTTGGCTCGCGGTTGAGGTACAGGCAGGCGCGGAAGAAGTGCAGGTGACGACGGATGCCGGGGTTGTGCGGGGCGGCACGCTCGACATAGGTGGTCAGGCGCCCATGCAGGATCTGCAGCAGCGGCGCCGGGGCAGCCCAGGTCAGCGGCGAGCTCACCCCCATCAGTGCCTCGACGTACTGCACGTCCGCGCTCGGCTCAGGATCGGTGTGGATCAGCTGCATGACAAGCTCGCCCACCCGCCCCGCATCGTGCCGGGCCAGCGCGACATACTGCGCCGCCCAGATCGCGATGCACCATCCCGAAGAGCCCGCCGGCAGCAGCTGCATGGCCTGCGTCGCCGGCTCGACACACTCGTCAAACTGGTTTTGGAGGATCCCGCGCAGCGCCCTCAGGCTAAGAAATTCACCGCGCAAGCGTCGATCGCGGGTGCAGGCCAGACCCCGATCGAGGAAGCGAAGACTGGACTCGGTATCACCGCTCGTCAGCTCGGCGCGGACGGCGAGTAGATACTGCGGCGCGGCTCGCTCACCCGCGCCACCCCGCTCGAAGTGGTCGGCGATGATCGCCGGTGCTCGATCCGCTTGGCCCGCCAAGAATTCAGCGGCCCGCAGGTGCCCAGCCGCGGCATCTGCCTCGGTCAGAAGAGCGTAGGCGGCATCGCGAAGTAGCGCGTGGCGGAACTCGTACTCGGTGCTGGGGCCCGGGCTGGACTGCGTGTGGCTGTACAGGATCTCGGCCTCGACCAGCGCCGTCAGCTCGGCCGTGACGTCAGCGCTGCCCACGAGCGCCGCCACCCCCGTGGCACTGAAGCGAGTGCCGAAGACCGAGGCAGCCAGCACAGCCCGACGGGCCCGCGCCGGCAGCTTGCCCAAGCGGGCCTGCAGCATGGCGACCACGGTCTCGCTCGCCGCGTCGGCCCGACCTTCGGCGATGGCGCGAATCAGCTCCTCCAAGAACAGCGCATTGCCCGCGCACTGCGCGACAGCGCGCGTCACGATCTCGGGGGGCACGGCGCCGCCGAGTACACCGATGATTAGGCGCTCGCAAGCTCGCTTGCTAAGGCTTTTTAAGGTCAAGACCTGCACCTGGCTCATCTGCTGCAAGCGAGGCAGAGCGGTGCGAACCTCTGGTCGGGCGAAGGCCAGGACGAACAGCGGCGCGCTGGCGTGGACGCGCAGCAATTCTTCTAGGATCGAAAGGCTCAGCGCATCGCCCCACTGCAGATCATCGAGGACCACGAGCATCGGCCCGGCCTGCAGCTCGGCGGAAAAGAAGGTCCGCAGCGCATCGCGCAGGCAGTCACGCATCAGCTTGGGATCCTGCTTGGCGGCCTGCAGTCTCGGCTTGCCGTCGTCGGGAAAAGGTAGCTGGCAGAGCTCGGCCAAGAACCACAGCGTCACTTCGGCCTGCGCTTTGGGCAGGCGCTGCGTCAAGCGCAGCGTGAGGGCGGCCTGGGCTTCCGGAAGCGTCGCCTGCGGTGCAATCGCACACAGCCGCAGCAGCGCCGACCGCAAGATGCCGTAGGGCGCCCCGGCGTGCGTCATCTCGCCCCGCCCGACGATCAGGGTCAGCGCTTCGTCGCGGCTCGCTTGGCGGCGCAGAAACTCGTGCCGCAGCCGCGACTTCCCGACGCCGGGAGCGGCGCACAGCAGCACCATGCGCGCTTCCGATTCGTCGATGCTGCCGCGCAGCTGGGCTTCGAGCATCGCCAGCTCAGTCTCGCGCCCGACGCAGGGCGTCGGCTTGCCGAGCAGCGGACGGCTGTCATCGCGATCAAAGTCCTCGTGCAAAAGCACAAAGTGGTCGGCGCGCGGGGTCACCACAAAACGACCGCCCAAAAGCTCGGCCGAGAGCGGATCGATGTGCACACCGCTGCTTCCCGGTGGAGGCTCGCTCGCCCGCCCAGACAAGAGCGCTGCGGCCGCCTGATCGACGACTTTGCCGACGGCAGTCCGCCCGCGGATCGCACCATATCCGGTGGCCATGGCGACCTTCGACTGCGGCCAGCGATCGCGAATCAGCAGGGCCGAGCGCGCCGCGATCAAGGCCTGGTCCTGCGCGCTGACCAAGGCCGGCACCGTCAGAAGCAGCGTGCCGTTGGCCAGGAAGTCCGGCGTCCCGCCCAGGCTGGCCAGCGCCTGCAAGAGCTGACGGCGATCGGTCTCGGGCAAGCGCACGCCACTGCCCGGCTGCGTCACCCCAAGCCCCGAGACCGGCTCGCCCGCGGTGGCCAAGACGACGCTGACCAGGCTCTGCTCCTGATAGACGAAGCCCTCGCTGGGCAGCCCGGGACTCGCCAGCGTCGCCGCCAGCGCCGGCTCGCTAATCTCGCCCAGTCCAGCCAGCCGCACGCGTAGCTCACGGGCATCGGCCAGCCGCAGCGCCGGATCCTTGTGCAGCAGCACCGCGACCAGGTCACACAGCTCCGCGGGCAACCCCGGCCTCAGCTTCCCGAGCGGCTGCGGATCCTCAAACAGAATGCGTACCAGCACCGCTGCAACGTGATCAGCGACAAACGGCGGCTCGCCAGCCAAGCACTCGTACAACACGCAGCCCAGCGAAAACAGATCCGCAGCCGGAGTCAGCTCGCGACTGCCGCGCGCTTGCTCCGGCGACATGTACTCCGGCGTGCCGATGACAAGACCGGTGCGCGTCTCAGCCCGCGAACGCATGGTCTGTCGCGCCACGCCGAAGTCGAGGAGCTTCACCTTGCCGACATCCCCATCGACCAGAAACAGATTGCTGGGCTTGATGTCGCGATGAATGATGCCGCGCTGGTGTGCGTGCGAGAGGGCGTCGGCGGCGCGGTCGACGAGTTGCAGGGTGTCGCGGATGCTGAGGGAACCCATGCGCAGGCGCTGGCTGAGGTCGCAGCCCGGCAGCCACTCCATCGCTAGGTACGGCTGGCCAAGCGGGGTCTGGCCGTGGGCAAGATAGGCGACGATGCCGGGATGCTGTAGATCCGACAGGAAGCGAGCCTCGCGCAAGAACCGCTCGGATTCATCACTGCTCTGCGCGGCGGCATGCAGGAGCTTGAGCGCGACCAGATCGCCGCTGAAGCGATCTTGGGCTTGATAGACGGCTCCCATGCCGCCTTGACCAGCAAGCTTCAGGACCTCGAAGCGATTCCCCAAGAGGGTGCCAACCGGCACAGACAGAATCTCCATCACTGCATCAGTGTAAGCCGCGATCGAATAGCCCATAGAGTCCTTATTTTCCGTCGCGCGCGCGCGCTCGGCGGCGTCGGCTAGGGACCCGGGATCGCAGCGTTTTCGGCGGCGAGGCGGCCGCGTCAAGTGGCCGGCCTTGTGCCCGCAGAGGCCTGGCGCGGGCCTTGCTGTGCTGCTGGGAAGTCGTTGCTGTGTACCGCAATGGGGGGGTGCGCAGCGACGAAGGGCTTCCTTCCATGGCTTAAGGAAAGGGGACTAATCATGTCGCATAGAAGGCTCGCGGCCTTGCTGCTTTTGGCTACGCCACTGGGGTGTGAGGGCGATTACTCGACGAGCTGCTTCGGGGCCGGCACCCGCATCGCGACGCCCGATGGCGAGGTGGCGATCGAGAACCTGCAAGTCGGTCATCAGGTGCTGGCCTACGACGAATCGAGCCGAGCCGTGGTGACCAGCACCGTCACCGCCGTGTTTCGTCACGAGGCGAGCCCGCTGGGACACCTGATGCTGGCCGATGGCCACACGCTGCGCGTCACGGCAGAGCACCCGATCTATTGCCCACGCACGCGCAGCTATCGGCCGGCCGGTGAGCTCTCGGCGGGCGAAGCGCTGCTGCGGCTTGCGCCCTGCCTGTCTGACGAGGGGGCGCCGCGCTCGATGCAGCTGGAGCCAACGACGCTGCGCCGGCCCCTGGCTCCCCTGCCCGAGGCACAGACCGTCTACAACATCAGCGTCGCGATCTACGAGAACTACTTCGCCGACGGACTCTTGGTCCACAACAAGACCCCCATCCCCCCGCGGGGGCTGACCCTGCCGGACTGCACCGACGGTCAGCTGATCACGAGGAACATGTATGGCGAAACGTCCTGCACCCAGATAGTGACGAACAAGCTGAAGCTGCCGGACTGCAGCCGCGTGCCAGGCTCCGTGCTTAACGCCTATGACGGGATTTGGGAGTGCATGCCACGTGGCACCGGCAGCACCGACGCCGGCCTGAAGACGACGCTCAACAAGGTCAAGCTGGACACCGACACCATCGAGACCACCCTCGACCAGCTCAGCGGCAAGAGCAGCGCGGCGGCTGAGTACTGCGGTCAGTACATCGCGACCCAGAACGTCAACGGCGCGATCACCGGCAGCAACGGGGTGACCGGTGTCGCTGGCGCGACCAACCTGTGCCAGAAGGTGCCGGGTTGCTCCCATATGTGCACGGTCTACGAGCTGTATGAGAGCGCTGCCGCGGGAACCCTGCCGACGACGATCTCGCAGTCGTGGGTGCACATGCAGAGCTGGCAGCACAACAACGCCGCCCAAGTGCCTATGGCGAGCGGCCTCGCCGACAACTGCTCGGGCTGGACCTATGGGCTGGATGACAAGCGCTGGTACGGCACGACCGTTGAGTGGAAGAACGCTCCGAGCGGACAGAAGGCCCTGCACTTCGCCAGCGGCCCCGGCGTCGTCGCCTGCAGCGCCCGCTTTCCCATTGCCTGTTGTCGATAACACCGACCTTTTGGAGGCACGATGACTACCCTGAAAATTTGCTCTCGCCCGACGGCATGGATGTTGGCTCCGCTGCTTGTCGTGGCTTGTGACCAGCCGCAACCTTCCGATGGCGCAGGTTGGCCAGGCGATTCCTATGCACGCTACATGTGCAATGGCTTCGAGCAAGTCCTCAGTACCGATGAATCAGGCCAGCTGATCTGCAAGGACCTGCCCCCGGGCGCGGCCGCTCTGCCGGACTGCAAGAAGTACAGCCAGGCGCTGACTTCGGATGGCACCAAGATGTTCTGCACCAACCGCAACAAGGAAGCGCAGACCACCCGCGACGCGCTCGACAACCTGGAGCAGAGCGAGATCCTCATCAAGGAGTACCAGACCAAGATCAACTCCCTGGGGACTCCGTCGGGACCCGCTCCGCGCGCGGTCTACTGTGGCCAGTTTGTTGGCAACCCGAACCCCAACGGCGGGCTGTATGACCTCGCCACCGGCGTGACCGGCATCCGCGGCGCCGCCGAGCTTTGTCGCCGGGTCACAGGCTGCAGCGCCACCACCGCCAAGATGTGCACGGTCTATGACCTGTATCACAGCGCCGCGGCGAACAAGCTGCCGGCCACTTTGACGCAGTCGTGGGTATTTATGGCCTCATGGCAGCACAACGATCCCGCGCAGGTCCCGACGGCAAGCGGCCTCGCCGACAACTGCGCCGGCTTCACCTATCCGCTCGATGACAAGCGCTGGTACGGCACCACCGTCGAGTGGAAAGACGCGCCGTCCGGCCACAAGGCCCTGCACTTCGCCAGCGGTCCGGGCGTCGTCGCCTGCAGTAGCCGCTTCCCGATCGCGTGCTGCAACTAACCCAAGGGGGATCCTCCATGCGCAAGCTTCACATCGCCTCGCTGCTGCTGCTTACCCCCGTGCTGATGGGGTCCAACACCGACGAGCTAGCTTCGAAGATCGAGCAGCTGGTCGTCCATTACCTGCCGATCTGCAAGCCGGCCGAGTACCTAACCTACAGCCAAGGCGGCCTGATCTGCGCCGCGATCCCAGACGACAGTGGCCCCCCTTTGCCGGACTGCAACAAGAGCGATCAGCTGCTGACCTATACCGAGGTCAATGGCATTGGCACTTTTGGCTGCGTCGACAAAGGGACCGAGTCCCTGGACCCGGACGACATCGCACTAATCAACCAGACGAAGAGCCGGCTGCTCAGCTTCCGCCCAACCGTCGATGCGCTGAAGCCCTTCATGCAGGCCCGGTCCGCTCGCTACTGCGGCCAGTACAGCGCGGCCCAGAATCCAAATGGTGCGATGACCGGTAAAAACGGAGTGACCGGCGTCGCGGGGGCGGCCAGCCTGTGCGCCAGCGTGTCTGCCTGCGGCACCGGAGCGCGGATGTGCAGCGTGTATGACCTGTACAACAGCGTGGTGCTTGGCGCGATGCCACTCTCGCTCCCGCAGTCCTGGGTCCACATGAGCGCCTGGCAGCACGACAACCCGGCCCAGGTTCCGGCCGGAAATGGCCTCGCTGACAACTGCTCGGGCTGGACCTATGGGCAGGATGACAAGCTCTGGTACGGCACCACCGTCGAGTGGAAAAGAGTGCAGACCGGACAGCTGGCCCTGCACTTCGCCAGCGGCCCGGGTGTCGTGCCTTGCTCTGCCCGCTTCCCCATCGCCTGCTGCAAGTAGGCTCTGCATATCCAGCCCAGTGCGAATCTCCGGTCGTCGCGCCAAGCCGCCAAACCACAGATGGCCAGACCCGTGCAGCGTCTTCGCTGAAAGACACCCCGCTGACACAGTGCAAGGCAAGGATGTCGCCGACTTGGCCTGATCTACTGACTCAGCGCAAGACACTGTGCCAAGCCAGAGCGTCGATCTGTGTCAGGCTGCATCGCTGGCTGCTGGGCGTGGGATCGTGCTCGGCGACACTCGCACGAACGTGCACGATCCACGCTGCGATCTGCCCGCGCAAGGCCCCAGCTAGGGCAGCGCGGCCCGCAGCTTTTCGAGATCGATGCCGTAGTAGACGATGTAGCGGCGAAGCTGCGTGCGGTGCAGGCGGAGGCGCCGCGCGGTCTCGGACAAGTTAAGGTTCGCCGCGATCAGCGCTGCGACGAGCGCCGCCTGGCTGGGACGGCCCGACGGGGCGCCTGGCGGCGAGGGGTTCGGCGGGGCAGCCTTGGCCACATCCGGCTCGCTCTCGGCGGCGGCGGGCGTATCTAGTCCGGGCTCGCGGAGCTGACCGGCGGTCTGAGCCAGGTGCTCGCCACGCAGTCGCCCACTTTCGGCCACGCTGGCCTCGTGCAGAGCGCTACGAGTTTCGATCAAGAGCTCGCGCACATTGCCGGGAAAGGGACGCAGCACGCAGGCCTCGATGAGGCTCACATGCGGGCTCAGGCGACTGCCCTGGCGCTTGAGCTCTTCAGTGATCAACCAAGGAATCTCTTCGGGGCGCTCGCGCAGCGGCGGCACCTGCGCAGCCGGGCGGCCGATGCGGTAGTACAGGTCTTCGCGCAGACGCCCCGCCGCGACCTCGGCCTGCAACGAGCGATGCGAAGCCGACACCACGCGCAGCTTGATCGCCTGCGGCCGCACCGCGCCCACCGGTAGCACCTCGCGCGTCTCCAAGACCCGCAGGAGCTTGGCCTGCACCGACGCTTGCAGCTCGGCCACTTCATCGAGAAACAGCGTGCCCTCATGGGCGCTCTGCAGATAGCCCTCACTGTCGCTCACCGCACCGGAAAAGGCACCGCGCTTGGCCCCAAAAAGCAGTCGCTCGGCGATGCTCTCGGGAATGGTGGCGCAGTTGACGGCGATAAACGGTCCGCGAGCCACCGGGCTCTGGCTGTGGAAGACCCGCGCGGCGCCCTCTTTGCCGGCTCCGCTCTCGCCGGTGATGTGCAGGGTGGTGCTCTTTTCGGCCAGGCTGGCGATGCGCTGATACAGGCTGGCCAACCGAGGACCGATGACCATGCCGTCCTGTACAAACAAGCCCAGCTTGCTCGCTGCACGAATATCGGCGACGGGCAGCAGCAGCGACTCACCGACCCGCAGACAGCGCAATAGCGGGTGGCGGCTGCCGCTCTTTGCTGGCTGACCGTCGATGGTCGTGCCGTTCAGGCTCCCCAGGTCGCAGGCGAAAAAGCGGCCGTCACGAAACTCGACACGGGCATGGCGCCGTGAGATGCGGCGATCCTCGGTGAGGAGGCCCAGGTTGTCGCGGCCCAGCTCTAGCTCGCCGTCGGGCTGGGCCAGCGGCAGCACCGACCACAGCGCCCGGCTGCCCGAGAAAATCAACAGCAGGCCAGGCTGGGCCTCTCCATCAGACTCGTCTGAGCCCGACAGATCTTCAGTGGCCTGGCGGAGCGTCGACCTATCGCGCGGCCCCCCCGGGCCACGTCGTCTTCCGCTGTGCGGCGTCGAGCGACGACTAGACGACACCATCGCGATATTCTAGCAAACTAGGCAACCATCCCACCGCATTCGCCGCCATCTGCCAAGCGAAGGCCGGCGCGTTGCCGGCAGCGGGCTTCCGTCTCTGCGCGGATCAGGCCGCCGATCGGGTGCTGGCCTCTCGCGCAGCTACAGCGGCTGGCTCAGCGGGTTGGTGCCCGGTACGGTGGCGCTGCCGTACAGCCGCTCTAGCAGCTCGACGATGGGGCGCGGTTCGTTGTTGCGCACCCAGTCTTGGCGATTCTGGCGCGGCTTGCTGGTGTACGGGTCGTTGCCGCCGTTGGCCTCCAGCCAGCAGCAGCTGACCTGCGCGAAGTATTCTTCGACGTGGCTTGAGGCATAGCAGCGCGGGGAGCCATCGTGCGGCAGGCTGGCCATGTAGCGCGGCAGGCTGACGGACTCGGTCTCGTGCACCTTGACCGGCTTGCCCAGGATCGTCACCTCGACCTCGCGCTGCACGGCGGGGAGCTTGCTGGTCAGCTTGCGATCGCGCTCCGCGTCCTTCTTGCGCCGCGCCTTCTCGGGCTCGGTCAGGCCAATCGGCCCATCGACCCACTCCCAGCCCATCTGCAGGCTCGACTTGGGCGTCTTTTCCTGACGGGCAAAGACGTGCTGCATCATCAGGTCCGACAGATCCTGCCGCTCGCTCTCGCTCAAGTTCTTGCGCCGCATCAAGGTCTGGATGCGATGCAGCGCAAGCTCGCGATGCAGCGCCGTCCGCGCCCGGCTCTCGCGCTCGCTGAGCGTCGGCAGATTGAAGACGCGCTCGCTCTCGTCTTCAAGCGTCAGGCCGCGGCGCCACTTCTCGAAGTGGGTGGTGATCAGCGTGCGGTCCTCGGCGCTCATCGCCTGCCGGTGAATGAAGTGGGCGAACTCGTGGATGGTCGTCGAGTACCCCTCGTCATAGACGATCGGCGTGCCCCACTCGGTCAGCGTGTAGTAGTGACGCGGGCTGCCGGCATCCAGCGTGTGATCCGCAGGACAGGCGCTGCTTTTGTGCGGATAGTGGCGCACCAGCGACGAGTCCAGCGGATAGCCCATCAGGTTCTCTTCGGTGCAGGCGACGTAGCCATAGCCGCCGTGCGAGACATCCCCGACCCCGCGCGTGCTGTTCCATACCCGACCCCCGCCGCGACAGATCACGTCTTTGTATTTCGCAAACATCGGCAGGTCGGTGAGGTAGCGATTGCGCGGCACGACGACGATCCGCAGCTTCTTGCGCAGAAGCGCGATGGCAATCGCCTTGTTGACCACCATCGGGCTTAAGCAGCGGATGACTTCCTGCTTCACCCGGTTCGGCCGCCAGCAGCGCAGCATCGAGTTCGTCGATCCGTCGGTGGGCAGCAGCATCGAGGAGATGATGTACACCGCGAACCACGATGCATCCTCAGGACCGAGCAGCGCCTCGATGCGCTTAAGGTGGCGCTCGGCGGCCAAGAATTCGAAGGCCGCACCGCTGACGCGACCGAGGACTCGCCGCAGGTCGCTGCCGTTTTCGGCCTTGCGCAGCGCGTACTCCAGCATGAACTCCTGCGTGATCGGCTCCTGCTCGGACAGCACGTCCTTGGCGACGCCCTGGCGATCGCTCTGCGACAGGCGTACTGCCGTCGGCTCAAAGCGATCTTCGCGCCGCAGCAGCGATAGCGCCTGCCGGGCCTGCTGCTCCAGCTGGGCAATCACGGTGCTGCGGGCGCGATACAGGCTCTTATCGCGCAGCTTGCTGGCGAGCCGCGCGTAGCGATCCTTGAGCTCGGCCACTTCCGTCAGCAGCGACTGCACCGCCTCCAGCTGTTCGTGCACCGTCGCGGCCCGGTGTGCCGCAAGCAGCGCCGCATCCAGCCCACCGAACAAAGTGCGGCGTGGGCTGCGCTTACTCGTGGTCTGGCGTGCGAACTCCTCCGGCGAAAACAGCCCGTCGATCATGTCGGCGTCCCCCGCGCCCCCCGGCGCTTGCAGCTGGTGCCGATTTTCGCATATCGCGCGCGGCTTAGCGGCGACGCGAGGACGGATAGATCATCACTAAGATGAAGCGGCAAAGGCCGCGTCCCGGGTTGTGGTAGCGATGCGGTCGGTCGGCGCCGAAAAACAGCACATCGCCAGCCTGCAGCCCGGCACTGTTCTCCGCTGTCTCGACGGTCAGCTGGCCCGACAGGACATAGATCTGCTCACGCGTGCCAGGGGTATGACTCTGCGCGCGCTCTTCCGCGCCGGGCTCCAAGGTCAGCTCGTAAAGCTCGGCGGCGCGACTGTCGCCCGGTGGAAAGAGCGCCCGCGTGCACAGGCGGCGGTCGGCGGAAAAGAGAGACTGGATCTGCGCCCCGGGATGGACGACGAAGTCGCCGGGCAGGGCCTCGCCCAAGAGCGCGCCGAAGGGGACGCCGAGTCCATTGGCGATCTTCCAGCCCAGGGCAATGGTCGGCGAGCTCTTGCCGCCCTCGATCTGGTTCAGCATGGCCTTGCTGACCCCGCTGCGCTCGGC
>DAORCZ010000163.1:0-11478 GCA_035345735.1 Pseudomonadota bacterium
GCCGGCCGCGCCCTCTTTTACACCGTGCCCGACGGCACCTCCGCGACGCAGGTCGGCGAAGCCGCGCTCGTCAAGCCCTGCCATGAGCTCGCCGCCAGCAGCCGAAAAAGTGGCGAATTCCCCGCCGAGGTCCGCGATCTCAACCACGACAGCGACGACCGCTTGTCCGCCGATGTCGTCCTACGCGCCGCGGCCGATCCCACCCCGACGGCCTTCCTCTCGGTCAGTCACGGTGAAGGCGCCCCACCCGGCGGCTTCCGCTCGCCCAGCCGTCAGCGCGAACGCCAGGGCGCCATGTGCTTTGGCGACGATGAAGCCCTCGCCGGCAGCGACGTCGCGGCGGCTCGCTTTCTACAAAATGGCCTGTGGCTGATGGTCGCCTGCTACGGGGCCGGCACGCCGCAGCACAGCGCGTATCAGCCGTGGATCGAACAGCTCGGCCGCGGCGGTCGAAACCCTGAGCTGTCGCGACTCCTCGATGGCCTGCCCCGCCCCAGCGAGCCACCGTTTGTCGCCGCCCTGCCGCAGGCGCTCCTGCAAAACCCCAACGGGCCGCTCGCCTTCATCAGTCACATCGATCTGGCCTGGACCTACAGCTTTGCCGATCTCGACGCCGGCCCCGGCGCCATCCCACGCCCCGCCCGCTTCGTCGAGGCGCTGCGCTGGGCCCTCCGTGGCGACCGCGTCGGCCTGTGCTGCCGCGAACTCATGCGCGCCCTCGGCCAGACCCAAACCGAAATCCTCACGCTCTCGCAGAGCTTGTCGACCGCTCGTACGGGACAGCCCCGCAGCGAGCCCCGCACGGGCCGACCCAGCGGCCTCGATCCCGCCACCCGCCTGAGTCACTTGTGGATGCTGCGCCAAGATCTGCTCGGCTACATCCTGCTCGGCGATCCCGCGGTGCGCCTGCCCGTGTCTCCCAAAGCCGGTGCGCCTGCCGTCGGCCCCGCCGTGGACGCCGACAACACCACCGAACTCGCCGCCTCATTAGGTCTGTTTGGCGGCGGTGACGTGCGCGATCGTCCGCGCTCGGTCCCCACCCGACGCGACGCCCGCGCGCCGATGTCCGCCCTCCCCGACATCGAGCGCCTGGAGCCTGCTATCGGCGCCCTCCTCGCCGGCCGCGGCGATGCCGCCGAGCTTGCCGCCGGGCTTGGCCTATCGCCCGCTCAGCTCCTCGACTATGTCGAACGCTATCGTCGCGCCGGCCGCGCCGCGCTGGGGGGCCGCCCCAGCCGCTAGCCGCTGCCTCCTTCCCCCCGTCGGAGAGCCCCTGACCGCGGCCGGTCACGAAGCTGCGTTCGAAGCTGGGCGAAAATCCAGCGCGCGGTGTCGATGGCCAGCCGCACGTACCAATAAACGACGATCGGATCCTTCCAAGAAGGCATAGCTCGGCTCCTCCCGGGCTCTTGGCCACGGGCCGTGTTGGGTGTGATGTCTTGCACCCCACTCCCCGAAGGACCTAAGCTTCCTGCGCCAGGCGAGGCTCACTTCAGGGTGGGTTTCGCTTGCCGGGTTCGTCCCGGGTGCCCCGTCCGGTGCTCGTAACACTGGGCGGGGCGTTTCCGCTCAATCAGGGCGGCATGGCTGGCCTCCTCCCGAGCGTGACCTCCGCGGCGGCCCACCCTGCGCCCGTACATCCCCCCTGCTCGCGCACTTCTGCAGAGGTTCTGGTCTGGCGCTGTACGTCGATAAAGGCCAGCCCGCAGCATGGGTATGAGACGGGATAGGGATTCACTTTGGTAGAGACCTAACACGCGCCAAACGGACCGCCAAGACTATTTTTGATTTTCTGAAAATAATCACATTGTACTCAGTCTCACCAATATCCCGTCGGCGGTATCCGAAGAGAGCGTCCAGAGCCTCCTCCCTCTCCTGCCTTCCCTCGCTGGCACGCGAAATAAGCCAGCCCCCCGAAGACGCCCAGGCCTCCGTTATGTAGCAAATCTGGCCTGGCCCACCTAAGAATTTTCCCTGGTCTACACCGCAATTTTCCCGAGGCCCAGGGGTAGTTCAGGGCAATGTTTACCCGTGCCTTACCCATCAAAGTAAGACGTAGTCTTATTTGTTATTTGCACTACAAGACTATTTGACGAGCCGCTATGCAAGAGGTGGTAAACAGGGGCCCGGAATACCTCCGCCCGGCCCACGTCGGGCGCGAAAAGTCCGCCCCCACTCCGGCTAAAATGACTGCGTGGCCAAAGTCGGCAAGCCTCGGAAGATCCTCGGGACGCACGCCATCTTGGGGATGGACATCGTCTCGTTCTCGCAGCTCGACAACGTGGCGCAGGCCGCCGTCATCGCCCAGCTCCTCGGCTGGATCCGCGCCGCCATCCAAGGCGAAGAGGTCGCCGAAAACGACTACCGCTGGAGCCCGGCCGGCGACGGTGGCTACCTGACCTTCGAGTCCCCCGACGGCTGCGCCAAGGCCATCTTGGTGGCCATCGCCATCGCCCGCATCCTGCGCGAACCGCAGCGCAACAAGACCGGCGTGCGTATGAAGTTCGCCGTCCACTGCGGCCAGGTCATCGAAGCCGAAGAGCTCGGCCGCGTCTCGAACATCTGGGGCGAAGGCATCAACACCGCCGCGCGCATCCTTTACGTCTGCGCCCCGTCGCAGATCTTGGTATCCGAGCAGTACTTCGACAGCTACATCGCCGGCAAATACTCCGAAGCTCGCCTGCACTGCAGCGCCGCGCCGTTCTTTCGCACCGTCAAGCACGGCGTGCAGATCCAGGTCCGCAACGTCCACGACAGCTACGCCGGCCTGTCCGAATCCGTCGCTGGCGCGCTGCGCTGGTCAGCCGTCGGCGGCATCCTCAAGCGCACCATCAGCGAGTACGAATTCCTCATCGCCGACGCGATGAATTCCAAAAGCCCCATCGCCGCACTCGCCGCCGCCAAGTTCCTGCTCGGCCTCGATGCGCAAGCGCAAGCCGCGCAGGATCTCGTGCACATCGTCAGCCACTTCGGCAACCGCCCCAGCGTCCCCTATCAGCGCTGCGTGCACGAGGTCTTCAGCCAGCTTCCCCCCGCGACCCTACAGCAGCTTCTGCAGCTCGCGACCACCCGCACCTTCGGGGCCGGTCAGCTCATCTGCCGCGCCGGCGATCTCGCCGACAGCTGCTTCTTCACCGTCTCCGGCATGGTCGAGGTCGAAGTCGGCGCCTCGCACAAGACCCTCCTCGGCCAAGGCGAGATGCTCGGCGAGTTCGGCCTGTGGATCGCCGACGTCCCGCGCACCGCCACCGTCATGGCCCACGACGAGTGCGTCCTCCTCGAAATCCCCTTCCGCGCCTTCCATCAGACCGTCGCCCGCCACCCCAGCGTCCTCGAAGCCGTCGCCGCCATGGTCAAGCAGCGCATCCTGCACAACGTCGCCCACTGCCTGCCCCTCTTTCCCGCCCTCTCCACCGACGAACGCCAGCGTTTGATGGAGTCCCCCATCACCTGCGAAAAACGCGGCGCCGGCGAGACCATCGATCTCCGCCACCACAGCTTCATCCTCTTCTCCGGCCAAGTCCGCACCTACATCGGAGAACTCAACAGCACCCCCAGCCCCCTCCACTTCGACATCACCGCCCGCGGCCTCAGCGACGCCCAGACCGCCGTCGGCATCCTCACCCCCGACGAACCCGCCTCCATCGACGGCGACGTCGCCCACATCCTCGCCGAGTCCGTCCTCGTCCTCATCCCCCGCCCCCTCCTCCTCGACCTCCAACTCAAACACGACCGCATCGCCCACGCCTGGTCCGCCCTCTGGGGCGCCCGCCGCGGCGAAATCAAGCGCCGCCTGCGCAGTGTCAGAGGCTGAGCACAGCTAACGGGCTGGCCACGCGATCTATCAAGACAGCGACGTTCCTGCGCATTCACGTTCACCGACCCGATTCCCCGAGGATGTTCCGAATCTGCGCGTCCACCTCCGCCCACGGAATCCCCTGCACCTGCCCACTCGCAAGCTCAGCCAGCCGCCGCCGAATCTCAGGCGCCCAGTGCTCCGCCATCGCGTCGACTTCACCGTCCGTCAGCGGCTCCTCATCAAGCGACCGCAGCAACTGATCCGCCAGCGCCGAACGCTCCGCCACCGGCAACCTCATCGCCAACTCGAAAAGGGCCTGTGCCCGCTCGCTCATCTCGGCCTCCCGTGCGCGCATGATTGAGCACGCTGCTGCCAAATCGCAAGGCTCTCCCCCCTAAGTCCTCGCAGCAACCCCGTCGCCAGCACCGCGAAGACCGTTCTTCGCTACTGCCGGATGTGGTTCGGGCAGCCGCCTCACCACCTCCCGACAGGTCCAAATCCAGCAACCGTGGCGAGCGAGCGCCCCTCCGTCACCGTTCCGTTCCACATCCCGTCGCAGCCTCAGCACACCCTCCAGCGCCGAATTACCACACTACGAATGATCGTGTGACGCCCGGCCTCGCATGCCTTGACCCATGCAAGAGTGCGTTGTACGGATTCGGCCATAGGGTATGAAGCTGATTGATTTTGCCCCGAAAGCTGGGTGAAAGCTCTCCCTAGAAATGATTATTATCGATGAGCACCATACAGCCAATTAAAAAATTTCCCAGTCCTAGAGACGTAAGACACCTGCTACGCACAGCGTTCCCAAGTGTTAATGCGTTCAATGCTTTTTGTCTCGATGAATACCCACATATCTATTTTAACTTTACCGACGGAATGGACCGGACAACCCGAGAAAATAAACTACTGGAGTCAATCACCGAGGATCCGAAAGTCCTTTGCAGTCAGATTATCGATTATTTAGAAAAAACCGAACCAATTCTTTGCATTGACAACTTCAAATCAACAACCGATCGCCATATTAAGTTAATCAACAAGATACAGTGGATGCTTGTCGGAATTGGGGTTTTTAATGTATTATCTGTCGTAGTAAAATTATCTAACAAGGTTACCCAGCTGACAGGTTCGAGTACGTCATTGTCAATTATACTTCTCGGAATTTCCGCATTGCTGGTGAATCCTACAGCCACGCCAACAAAAGACACCACAAACATCGCGGTCGGCTCTGCCGGATCGCACCGTCATAAGAGCCCATCAGAGCCACCAGAGGACATCCTCGATTCCGCAGTAGAGCCCCCGAACACAGTGACACGTCCAGCATTCGCTCCCAGAGTATTGAAATCTAATCTAGCCCCAGTTCGCCTGGATGAGCAATATTCTATAGAATTACAGATTTACGAACCAGGCTCAGAGATGACTCCGCTGAAACTGAAGAAATCGGTTAAACCATTCTTTCTGAACGTATTCTCTGATAGAATATCTTCTTATCGAGATGCGGTACAAGAATGCAATAAGCACAAGATGCAGCTTCCATACGCAGAAGAGATACAAGCAGCATTAAGTACCGGAGTATTGTTACCACAACTTTCTAAGTGCAATTCGAGCCATAGCTTATTTGTAGATAATTATGGTATATATTGCCCAAGCAGGTTAGTTTGTGAGGACGCTCTGGACAGAGGAGAAAATCGGCCACGTGATCGGCTATTGGTTAGCATTGACGCAACCCAAGGCACGCTATCCTATGCGAACTTTCAACATTCTTGTCAATGTCAGATGCACTTACTGGACAGGTGTGTCTATTACGCCAATTGCAACAGGGAATTTGGGACCAGCCATTGCCTAGTTTGTGCCAATAGAGCCAAAGGACCTCATGACTATTCTCTGACGATAAACACAGAAAAATCAATCCCTCTGATGGTATCTAGCTGCAAAGTCGACATCTCAATAACGCAGCAAAATTCAAGACTATCGTTTCTGCATCAGGAAACTGTATCGGCATTCAGCATTGATATGATACCTGGAGGTCACTACCGCGATTACGACAATTATGATCAAGCTTCCCACTATTGCAAGACTCAGGGGAAGAGGCTTCCCTTGATCACGGAACTCCAAGCATCGCTAATCTACCCCGAATTCGCAGACAGTATCCGGCTCGCAAAAGCAAGGCCGAGCTTGAGAAAGTATCGTCGGGCACAACCGTCGGCAGAATTTGCCTTTTACACGGAGAATTTTCAATTATTTCACAATGGCGAGGACGGTCTAGTACGTGAAGGCGATCAAAAAGGCTTGCAAGCATCATTTGTTGATCGGGGCCTATTTTTCCCTGTAGCAGAAGACATTGGTCATGGATTCGCGATATGTGTTTCTGGGCCGTTAAAGGTTCAGTCTCTGATAAAAGAGCAGCCGGTCAGCTTAACAGTCGTTCCTTTTCCATCGACCATTTCAACAATTATAATTGAAGATTCTGAACTTCAGTTCAAAATTGAAGACAGATTGCGCCCATTTTCTATGGATTCAGCCTTTACGCTGCAATTTGCCTATAGGCGGTCCGAATTTGGTGGTTGGCAAAAAGCAAACGCTTACTGCACAAAAAGGGGCAAGCGTTTGCCATATATCTCTGAATTGCAAGCTTCCCTGTTGGTTCCCCAAATAAGATCCGCATTGTTTGAATTAAGCAAAGAATATGTTCGCGACGACTTGTCTATCTTTACCGGAAATTTCGGTCTTTCATGCCCAAAAACAGGCTCATGCGTTGACGCTCCTGATAAGAGGTTAATAGCCCAGATCGTCTGGAGTGATAACTACCCCCAAGCAATCGGCCGCAGGTATGTCGCGGAAACAGGCTTCTCCGATGCCCTAGCCATTTGCGTCAACACAGGAAGCCAGGCCACCGGTCCGTCACTCGTTACTCGGCAAAGCACACAGATTCACGAGCATAATCCACTATGAGAATTAGCTTGTGCCACTGGGTTGCGAAGAGATGAGTCCCCCTCCCTATCGTTCCCGCCTCCGCTTCCAACTCTGAGCACCGCGTGCCCCCGAACACAGCTAGCGCAGCAGCAAGGAGCGAGCGCGTCGCAGATGACGCGGGGGCGCAGACAGCGGGGGCGCTGCTGGCGGCGGCGGAGCGGGCGTTGGGCCGCGCTAAACAGAGCGGCCAGCGCGTCGTTTGCGGCGAATAGCGACGAGGATTGGCATGGACGCAGGCCAGCCCTATGCCCGCTTCCCGGCCCGCCCCGCGTGATACGATCGACGCTGGCTCTTCGTCAGCCGGGAGGTTCCGATGGCTTGGGAGGTGAAGTGGTACCTGCGCAGTGAGGCTCGCGCGATCACGGAGGCAGAGAAGCAAGCGCTGCTGGCGCATGCGGAGCAGGAGGAAGGGCGGGGCTATACCAAGGCGCGCTACATCTTGGGGGTCATCGGGGGCAGTGGGTCGGTGGCGGCGGGGATGACGCAGGTGCCGGAGGATCTGGCGCATCCGGACTGGGCGCTGTTGCTGTCGGCGTTAAGTGCGCTGCGCGCGGTGATCCCTGATGCGCAGCTACGGATCGAGGATGACCTGGGCCTGATTAGCTGGAACGATGCGACGGGGCGCTATGAGACGCGGGGCTGGGAGCGCTCGACTGCGGCGGCGGCGGCGGCGGAGCCAGCGCCTGCGGAGGACGTGGCGGATGCGCCGATCCGGGCGGCGCTTAGCGAGCTGACCACGGGCACCGGGGATCGCTATGCCCAGCGTCAGGCGCTGGCCGCGAAGAACGAACCCGAGCGCGTGGCTCGGCTGGGCATGGCGCTGTTGCCGACGCTGCCCAAGGATGATTGGCCGAAGACTGCGCGCAGCGACCTGGCGCAGGCGATCGCGCAAGCCATGGAAGCGCTGCGAGAAATCCCGGCGTCGCTGGAGCCGGCGATTCGCACGCTGTGGCTGGCTCGCCCGGACAGCGATTTTACGCGCTACATCGCCACCGCCTTGGAGCAGGTTGCGGGTCAGCCCTTCATGGTGGCGCTGGCCAAAGCGGCGCTTGAGTCAGACGAGACCGATGCCGATACCTTGAACTGCGTCTGTCAGGTGCTGACGCGGGCGCGGGCCGCCGCGGACGAGGTGGTGCCGCTTTTGGCGGCGCGGGCCCAGCGCGATCGCAAGAACACCGGACGCGAGAGCACCTGGCGCGAGCGGCTGCTGTGCGCGCTGGAATTTATGGCGCGGCCGAACGGCTTTGCCACGGTGCTGCTCGATGCCGACGTCGATCGCAAGATCCTGGGGCGGGCGGCTTCCGCGCTGGCCAAGTCCGATGCGGCGCGGGCGCTGCCTTATCTCGATCGCATGAAAGATGCGCCCGGGATCAGCGCGTCTTCCCTGGTGCGCGTCCTCGGCGATGTCGCCGTGCCGGCCGCGGCCGAGAGTCTGATTCGCTATCTCGATCACGGCGAAGCGGCCACCCGCACAGCGACCGCCAACGCGCTAGTGCAGCATGGTCGCCTGCCCGAGATTGCCGCCGTCTGGCGCACGCTGGATGCCGCGGTGTACCGGCGCGATAGCTACCCGCGCGAGCGCGCCCTGCGTGCCTTCGACGTCAAGGACAACCCGGCCAGCGTCGACTGGGATGCGCTGGTCACGGCTCGCGGGAATCAGCCGCTGCCGCTGCCGCCGCTGCCCACGCCGCTGGAGGCGCTGACCCACCCCCACATCGATGTGCGCAACGCCGGGCGCTACTTCCTGGAAGAGGCCGCTGCCCCCGAGCACGTGTTTGCCATCGCGCTCGCCTATGAGCTGGAAGAAGCGGTCGCTCAGCTTTCCGCCCCCCGCGGTTACCCCAACTTCTACAAGTGGCGAACCTTCCTGGGCTCCGTCGGCTGCGATGGCGGCCGCGATGACAAGACCGCGCAGTGGATTCGGCAGAACCTGGCGCTCTTACCCGCGCAGGTCCTGACCCCCGAGCTAGAGGCGATCCGCGACGGTGGCGTGGCCAGCGCTGCCGCCCGCTGCGTACCGACGCCGTTTTCGCTTTCCGCCGAAGAACGCACCGCCCTGCAGGCCGAGGAAGCCAGCGTCGCTGCCCAGGCGGGCGTGCCGCGCGCCGCCCCCGAGCCCATTGAGGCCCAGGACCTATTCCCCGGCCCCCATCCCGAAGCCAGCGGACCGGCCATGGACGCTCGGTCCGCCGACTGGCAAGTCCGCCCGGAACCGCACGATGTGGCCCCATCAAGCCTGGCCGAAAGCAGCCTGGTCGAGCTTCTGCCCGGCGAGACCCAGCTTTCGCTCAAGCACAGCGCGGGCGTGGCGACGATCGCTTTTCGCGGCGTGCTGCGGGCGCGGACGCGCTGGCTACGACTCGACGCCATCGAAGTCATGGCCCGGGATCGGGAGGGCGCCCCCCTCATCGCCTTCTCGAAGCACGTCGAGCAGAAGCTTCGCCCGGCCGGCCGCGTCGACTTCAGCGCCTTCCCCGAAGGGGGCAAGCTCGCAGCGCTGCGCTCAGCCGAGGCCTACGCCATCTTGCGCCGTCCGTTTCAGGTCGTGGCGCAGCGGTATGAGCTGCCGACCTTCGGCAGTGATTCGGGCGACCGCGTCCCGCTCAAGGGGGGATCGGGCTCCGACCTGGTGCGAGCCAGCGTCGGAGCCTACCTGCGGCGGGGTTCCGGCCTAGAGCTGGATCTGCTGGTCGAAGTGGCGCTCGGCGTGCCCACGCGAACCGTGCCGCACTGCGAGGTGGTACTGGCGCTGCGCGGTGCCCGCGGTGCCGTACTCAGCAGCCGCCAGCATGAGCTCACCCTGCCCACCGACGGCTCACCCGCCGTGCTGCAGCAGATCCTCGGCCTCGACGGTGAGCGCGCCAAAGCACGCTGGCTAGAAGTCGCGGTGCGCGGCGCCATCACCCAGCGCGTCCCCCTCTGCACCTTCCAGGTCCCGGCGAGCAGCAGCAGCTAACCGCCCGCCTCGCAAGCTGGGGGCGCCATGGAGCGGCAGAAGCAAGGGTGCGCCTCCCTATCGCTGAATCCTGGGGTTGCCCCCTATCGGCATGCGATACGCGGATTCAGTCATAAGGTCCTCTTACGATCCTTCATAGCCAAGATCCCTATCCGCCATCACGGTGGCCTCTTTCTAGCGAAGTCGTCAAATGGGCCATTTCGGCACTCGGTAGTTGTCTGCCTACCAGAGACGCCCGGTATTCTTCAGTGTATCCTGGGTGTTGATAGCGAATCGATTCTGGTCACCCAAGCCGCAGGGGGGTTGCATGTCGACGGCGCATTCCATCGGCAAACATCGCGTTTTCGAGGAGGACGATCTCATCCGGGTCGTCTGGGATGGCGATGCCACGCTGGCGGAGCTGCAGGCCATCATGGCCGTCCCCGCGCGCTTCTATGAGCTGCACGGCCACTGCCTTCTGCTGTTCGATCTCAGGCGCGCTCAGACCGGACGGGAAAATCACCGTCGCTGGCTCACCGACTGGTCACGCGAGCGACCTCGGCTGCGGCTGGCTTCGTTCGGAGCCTCGCTCCTGATCCGCACGCTGGTGCTGCTCGTCAACCGCGCCGCGCAGATGTTCAACAAGCAGGTCCAAGACGCCTACTTCTTCTCGACCGAGCAGGAAGCGCGCGAGTTCCTGGCTGCCGAGCGGACCCGCCTGCAGCGCGTGACCGGCTGACCGGCTCCCCTGCTCACCTTATGCGCCTACTGCAAGGCTGGGCTATTCGCGACGAAGCCAAGGCATTTGACGGCCTAACTTCTCAATAAACAAAAGAGTCTTTTAACTCGCATAAAGAAGTCATTCATCATCATTTCCATCATTGGACTGGCACATGCCATTGGCACGTTAGCCAGAGCCACACTACCGACAAGCGACGTTGACGCGACCCCATGGGGGAGGCGCTGGCGTCACGGCTATAGGGGACGCCAACCTAGCGGTACGTCAACCTTAGGGACAAGTAGGCGAGGGGGCGCAGGGGAGTCTGCTGAATGATCCCCCCCGCCATACGTGGGCGGACCAGCCGCCTGTGCCGTTGGGCTCCTTCAGAGCCATCTCAAAGCGTCCGACCAGGAGCAGATCCTCTCCATCGAGCGAAGAATGCTCGGCGCGCAGCCCCCCAAGCGCATCGACGAACGGCTGCTCTTCCGCATCTTCCTGAACTACGAAAATCAACACTCGTAACTTCGATCGAACACAGAGCAGCTTCCAGTAGTCGTAGCCGACCTTGCCCGGCAGGTTCTCGATTTCAATCGTGATGGCAGGTAACGCGAACTCGTCCGCGCGCTGGGGAAAC
The DNA here is from genome assembly GCA_035345735.1 of Pseudomonadota bacterium. Taxonomy (GTDB): domain Bacteria; phylum Myxococcota_A; class Polyangia; order Palsa-1104; family JAEUJZ01; genus JAEUJZ01. Next base: position 11,063 of record DAORCZ010000163.1, read on the forward strand.
GGGCCCGCTGCGCCCTGGGGCGAAGAATGGGTCCGGTGGCCAGAATCAAAGAGCATTGCGTCGATAGTCAGGTACTCGCTGCGACCCCACTGGTCCGTGGTCCCCTTGGTCACGGCGTGCAGACCGAGACAGGCGCCAAGCTTGGCGATGACTCCCGACACATGGCCAGTCCAGCGGGTGTTCCCCATGGGACCAACCTGAAGCCGCTCGTCATGCTCAATGCGAATGAACTGAGTTGCGAAGATTTCGTCGAGTGCCATTGTCCCGTTTCCCTTCTTTGTCTGGGATCACATCGGCTCTCTCTGCCGAGAGACCGCCGTACAAGCGAAGCGCTGCGCTCTTGGTGCTAGCTCAGTCCACGAGCAGGACTCCCTGCGCTACGCTCGCACGCTGGTCGACCCAGGCAGCACCCAGAT
>DAORCZ010000164.1:0-4315 GCA_035345735.1 Pseudomonadota bacterium
CGTCATCATGCGATACGGCTCGTCGACCCCTTTGCTCGTCAGGTCGTCGACCATCACTCCGAGATATGCTTGGTCCCGCCCAAGGAGTAGCGCCTCATCACCGCGCAGCTTCAGGGCCGCATTGGCCCCCGCCCACAGCCCCTGCGCCGCCGCCTCCTCATAGCCGGAGGTGCCGTTGATCTGCCCGGCCAGGTACAGCCCCGCGACGTGACGCGCCTCCAGCGTCGGCTGGAGCTGCTGCGGGTCGCAGAAGTCGTACTCGACGGCATAGCCAAAACGCAGGAGGCGCGCCCGCTCCAGACCCGGGATGCTGCGCACGACCTCGATCTGCACGTCGGCGGGCAGCGAGGTCGAGATGCCGTTGGGGTAGTACTCGACGGTATCGAGCCCCTCAGGTTCGAGGAAGATTTGGTGCCGCGGCTTGTCGGCGAAGCGAACAATCTTGTCTTCGATCGACGGGCAGTAACGCGGCCCCACGCCGGTGATGCGGCCCGCAAACAGCGGCGAGCGGTGCAGGTTCTGCAGGATGATCTCGTGGGTGCGTGCCGTGGTCGCGGTGATGTAGCAGGGAAGCTGCGGCAGCGGCGGCGGCGGCCCATCCTCGCAGAACACCGGCAGCGGCACGTCGCCGGGCTGGCGCTCAAGTGAAGCGAGATCGATCGTCCGACCGTCGATACGACACGGCGTGCCGGTCTTGAGCCGACCGATACGAAAGCCCAGCTCACGCAGCGAGGCCGAGAGCCCGCGCGAGGGGGGCTCGCCCATCCGTCCGCCATCGGCTTGCCGCTCGCCGACGTGCAACCGACCCATCAGAAAAGTCCCCGTTGTCAGGATCACCGCCCGACCGCGAAACCACACGCCCATCGTCGTCGCCACGCCGAGTACCCGATAGCGCCCCGCCCCAGCTGCCGCCCCCGCGACCGAGCCGACATCCACCGGCTGGATCTCGGGGGCCTCGCCCGGCCCGAGTTCGGTGAAAATCAGCGCCTGCCCCTCCGCTTGCTGAATGTCGAGGAGCGGGTGCTGTTCGACAAGCGCCCGCACCCGAGTCCGATAGCGCACCTTGTCGCACTGCACACGGGTACTGCGAACTGCCGCGCCCTTGGATGCATTGAGGCGACGAAACTGAATACCGCTGGCGTCAGCCGCGCGCCCCATCACGCCGCCGAGCGCTTCGATTTCCTTGACCAGCTGACCTTTGCCAACCCCCCCGACCGCCGGATTGCATGACATGTGACCGATGGTGTCGAGGTTGCCCGACAGGAGCAGCGTGCGCTGCCCAAGCCTGGCGGCCGCGACCGCCGCCTCACAGCCCGCGTGTCCCCCACCCACGACGATGACATCGTAGGCCTGCGGATACTCAATGTTGCGCATGGGCGCCGCATACCACGACGAGGCATCGGCATCAAAGAGCCATCGCGCGGCGGGTGGACGCCGGCCAGGCCGCGGCGTTCCAAGCCAGCCGGTATCGCCCCCGAAAGCCGCCCCGAAAGCCCTGGAGCTCTCGTGATACCTTGAGACCAATGTCTTCGCTGCGTGCCACTGGGGGGGCGGACGTCGACCCATACCTGTATCTCGACCCACCGGTGCTCGATGCCTCAGGGCTCCTCGCACTGGGTCAGGCCCTGCTCGATGCCGCTCCGATCTCGGCGCATCCGTCGCTGCAGGGACCGCTCCGCCGACTTCGGCAGGCCTGCGATGACCTGCAAGGGGCACTGCGACAGGTGCGCGAGGCCCCGCCGCCGCCTCCTCCCCCCCGACCCGAGAGTCGCCAGCCGGCCGACTTCGCTCTCGATAACGCATGGACTGCGCTCTACGACCGGCTGCGCGCCTACGCCATGCTGCCTGAGTCAGAGGTGCCCAAGGTCAAACGCGCGCAGGAGCTTTTGCGCCTGCTCTTTCCCGACGCGCTGGGCTTCCTGCGTCTGCCCTACGAGGCCGAGTGGGCCGAGAGCGATCGCCGCCTGCGCTCCGTCGAAAAGTTGAGCTTGCTCCCCGACCTCGATGCCATCGCCGGGCCCGAGTTTCTGGCCGAGGTTCGGCGCACGCACGAACTCTACAGTCGCGCCATTGGTCGCCGCCCGGAGACGGCAGGCAGCAGCGATAGCGAGCGTCCGCATACACCGACGGCGAAAGAGCCGCCACGTGACCACGGCAAAGACAAAGACGGCCGCGATAGCGGAGAGAATCTGGCGCTGCGCGACCTGCGGCTGCACCTCGCCCGCTGCATCTCGGCCTATGCGCTGAAGGTCCTGGCCCTGACGCCAGACGACGTCAAAGACTATCAAGCGACCAAGCGCTGGTTAGCCCCGCTGTCGGCCTTCCAACGATCCGAGAGCCGCAAGCACGCCGGCCAGGCCCACACGACAGGCCACGCGACGGCGGGGGCGGGCACAAGCGGCACAAATCCCTCGGTCAGTGCGGTGAGCAGCCAAGGACACACCGCCCCGCGCTCAGCGAGCCCGCCCTCTCTCCACGACTGGGCCTCAAACCTGCGAGCCGGCGACTCCAGCGGTGACAACAAGCCGGTCTCCGACTCTGGCCTGATCCGGCCCAGCGGGGTCCCCGGCAAAGCGAGCGGGCCCGCTGCCCCGGCCTCCGACTCGCGGACGGGTGGCCAGTCGGGTACCTACCGCCCCGTCGGCGAATCGGGTCTGTATCGCCCGATCAAGCGCCCCGGGCCCTAGGTCCTCCGAGGTCGCGGCGCACTTTTCCGCAGGCGAGGAGGCGCAACATGCTACGCTCAGCCTTGAGCGGCTCTGCGCGCTAAGCGCCGGTGACTCCCTAGCAAAGACAACGGGCTGCGATCGCCACTCTGATGCCAGAACAGCTTCTAAATCGCCGATCCGAAGCTCCCCGAGTAACGCTGAAGGTCCAGCGCCTGTCGCAGGAGCCGGCCCCTTCGCCGTGGCCCAAGCGCCTCGCCCTCCTCTTGGCGGTGGCGGTGGGTGGGGCACTGCTGGGCCAGCTGGGCTCGGCCGTGGTGTCGCGGATGCTGGGTGGTGGAAACGCCGGAGGAGCCGCCAGTCCCCTCACCCGCGCCGCCACCCTATCCGAGCGCCTGAGCGAGATCGACGCGCTGCTGGTCAACCATGACGCCGGGGCAGCCCTTGTCCTCATCGACGATGCCTTGGCGCGCTTTCCCAACGAGCCGCAGCTGACCGGTCTTCGTCGTCGGGCCGATGACGAGCTGAAGAACCGCTTCCGCTACCAGGCCTTCGAGCAGCTCTTGGCCAAGCGCAACTTTGGCGGTGCGATGGCGCTCTACGATGAGATCTCGCCCGACTCGTCCTATCGGCACCGCGCAAGCCAGGAACTCCCTGCCCTGCGCGCCCGCTACATCGCCGAGCAGCTGGAGGCCGGCCAGGCCGCGGCCAAGTTTGGTCAGTGTCCCGAGGCCCGCCTGATCGCCGCTCGCATTTCTGCGCTCGAACCCAGCCATAGCGGAGCCCGTGAGCTGATCGAGACCTGTGCCGGCGAGGGTCCGGCTGGGCGACACCCGTAGCGCCGGCGAATCCCCGATGCTGAAGTCCAGCCGTCCGCCGCTCCTGCGCAGGCGTCGTCCCGAGCGTCCGCTGCCCCCGCTTCTGGACAAGCCGCCTGGCAGCCTGGGGCCCCGCTCGCTGTGGTGCGTCGATCTGCGCAGCGTCGAAAACGCCTGGGCGCAGCGCCCCGTCGAAGAGCTGCGTCCGCTGGGCCGCGGCGGCCGCCTGGCGGCGCTGTTTGCCGAGATGGATCTCGACCCGCGCCACAGCCTGTCACGCAACACCCGCAATCTCAGCACCGCCCGCATCCAGCGCCTGTTTGAAGCGCTGTGCGAAGAGATGTCCGAGAGCGTGCTCTACGATCTCCCCGAGTGCGTGTGGCGTCCCCTCGTCCCGCTGCTCTGTCCCCACGCCAGTCCGCAGGGCGGCGCGCTGTGCCCCTACCCGCGCGAGGCCGAGGGCATCGACGGCCAAGGCGAGACGCTGATCGTGCTCGCCGAAGGCCGCCTACACGCCGAGTCCGCCGCCCTCTTGCTGTCTCGCTCGCTCAGTCCACCGCAGCTTGAAGGGGGCAGCCCCGTCGACGCCCGCCTGTGGTCGTTCGCCATGGGCCAGCTCCTGCCGATGCTTGACGCCGTCCGCGATCGCAGCCGCGCGCTGCTGATGGAAGTCGCTTAGAGCGCGCCTAGCGTTCGCCTGATTGGCGCCCAGCTGACGTACGATGGAGCGATGAGGATCCTGCCCATTGCCGCCCTGCTGTGCCTAGCCCACGCTGCCTTCGCCGATGTCCCGCCGCCGCCGGGCTACGTCGAGCAGTGCACCGTCGAAAA
>DAORCZ010000164.1:4415-11472 GCA_035345735.1 Pseudomonadota bacterium
GGATCGCCGCCGCTCCACTCTTGCCCGTCTTCTTCCTTGAGCTTGGGAGGCGTGAAGCGGTCGGGGATGCGGCCGCGAGCGGTGCGGTAGAAATCGCGCACCATATCCATGTCGGCGCGAATGTTGCCGCTGGGAATGAAGCACGGGCCGAAGCCTCCGCGACCGCCGCCGTAGTCGAGCAGCGATAGACAGATCGGCACCTTGGCCTGCAGCGCCATGTGATAGAAGCCCGACTTCCAGTACTGCTTACGGGCCCGCGTACCCTCGGCTGGGATCGACACGATCAGCGACTGTCGCTTACCGAACTCGCGCACCAGCGCCCCTACCAGGCCCTGCGGTCCCGAGCGATCCACCGGCACCGCGCCAACGCTGCGCAGGAACCAGCCGAACGGTCCCCAGGCGGCCGTGCTCTTGACCAGCCACTTGAGCTGCACGCCCCACCACCACGCGAAGGCCAGCATCCAGAAGCCGTCCCACCACCACGTGTGCGGGGCCGCGACGATGATGTACTTGTCCAGGACCGGGGGATCTCCCTCGGGGCGCCAGCCGCCCAGCCACAGGGCGATGCCGGCGATGCGGTGCTTGATGCCGCTGCGGGGCGCTTGCTTGCGCACGACCTGCATCAGGGCCGGCCCAATCACAGGGGCTGCGCTGGGCGATTCAGAATTCGTCGCGGGCTCGACTTCGGTACTCATCTGATGTGCGACTATGAGCCCCGCGATAGACGCAAGCAAGCACAGTTACCGTCAGGCCACAGTTGACGCGCTGCGTCGGAGCGTGCGATCGCGCACAACCTCCTGACACCCCCTGCCACCTAGGACTCATCGCCATGACTTACTCGTGTTTCCGCATCGAAAAATCGGGCGCTGTTGCCACGGTTTATCTCGCCAATCCCGGCAAGCGCAACGCCATGGGACCGGCGTTTTGGGACGAGCTGCCGCAGGTCTTCGCGGCGCTGGATCAGGATCCCGATGTGCGCGCCATCGTGCTGGCCGCGGACGGTCCGGTGTGGACGGCCGGGCTGGATCTGGTCGGCGTCATGCCGCTTGTGCAAACGCAAGACGGCGGAGCCATCGCGGCCAAGCGACACCTGCTCAAGCTCATCCAGCGCTTCCAAGAGGCGATCACCCGCGTCGAGCGCACGCGCCAGCCGGTCATCGCCGCCATCCACGGCAAGTGCATCGGCGGTGGCGTGGATCTGATCACCGCCTGCGATATGCGGCTGTGCAGCGCCGACGCCATCTTCAGTGTGCGGGAGGTGCGCATCGCCATCGTGGCCGATGTCGGCACACTGCAGCGCCTGCCGCGCATCGTCGGTGAAGGCCACGCTCGCGAGCTTTGCTACACCGGCGACGACATCGGCGCCGAGCACGCGCAACGCATTGGCCTGGTGAACCACGTCTACCCCGATCGCGACTCGCTGATCACCGCGGCGCAGGCCCTGGCGGCTCGCATCGCCAAGAACAGCCCGCTCGCCGTGCAGGGTACCAAGACGATGCTCGTACAAGCTTCCGAGACCGCGATTCGCGAGGGCCTGGCGCGGGTCGCCATGCACAACACCGCCTTCCTGATCAGCGACGATCTAGGCGAGGCGATGTCGGCATTTTTAGAGAAGCGCGAGGCCACCTTTTCTGGTCGCTAGCGCGCTACAATGAAGGCTCCCATGGCCAGCAAAACCTACGTCACGACGATCGATGAGCGCGATACCAAGCTCCGCCTAGATGACATCTCGACCGAGCCCGACAAGGGCGTCACGCGCGAGGACGCTGAGGCTCGCTTCGGCGAGCTGTCAGCTGAGCTCTTTGGCCTGCAGGATCTGCTGTGGGGCGCCAAGACGCACAGCGTGCTGATTGTCCTTCAGGGGATGGACACCGCCGGCAAGGACGGCGTCATCAAGCACGTCGCGGGCTGCTTAAATCCGCGCGGCACCAACGTTGTGTCGTTCGGCGTGCCCACCAAGGAAGAGCAAGAGCACGACTTCCTGTGGCGCGTGCATCGTCACGCTCCGCGCAAGGGCGAGTTCGCGCTGTTCAATCGCTCGCACTACGAAGACGTGCTGGTCGTGCGGGTCAATAACCTGGTGCCCGAGTCGCTGTGGAAGGAACGCTACGGCCACATTCGCGACTTTGAAGAGCTGCTCTGCGAGCACGACACCATCGTGCTGAAGTTCTTCCTGCACATCAGCAAGTCGGAGCAAGAGCGTCGCCTGCTCGACCGCGAAAAAGATCCCAGCACGGCCTGGAAGCTGAACGTCAACGACTGGCGCACGCGCGAAAAGTGGCGCGATTTTCAGGATGCGTACGAAGAAGTTCTGCGTCGCTGCGCTACTCCCAGGGCGCCTTGGCATATCGTGCCCGCGGACAGCAAGTGGTTCCGCAACTTGGCGGTCATCACTACGACCCTCAACACGCTGCGGCCGTACAAGAAGATCTGGCAGCGCAAGCTCGACGACATGGGGCTGCGCGGCGCTGCCGAGCTGGCGGAATACCGCAGGCTGCAGGCCGCTGAGCGCGGCAAATCCGGCAAGGGAGACACGCGCAAGGGCGACTAGCCGCGCTGAAATTCCTAGCCTGCAAGCGGCTCTGCAAAACGCTGTCCACGCCGCCCCGGCTGCGTGATAGGTTCGGCCCCAAAATCTTGCTTATGAGGGCCGCATGACGTCGCTCCCCTGCCTCGCCCCCCCCTGCCCCGACGCTTCGCTTACCGCTCACGTGTCGCACCGCCGCTGCCTGCCGGGTGGCGCGCTTCGCCTGGCGAGTGCCTTGGGCCTGTGCCTGGGCCTCATGCTCGGCTGGGCGACGACGGCCAAGGCGCAGATGCTGTCCGAGCCCGGCAAGAGCAGTCGCGCACTGGGCCCAGTGGCGCAGTCCGAGCCGACGGCGCAGGCGTCCCCAACGCCGCCCGGTGATGAGGGTCTGTCGCCGCACTCGCTGGCGGTGCGCGCTCGCTGGGTGACGGTGCCGGGCTGGTCGCTCGACGCTTTCCTCGACGCGCACACCCAGCTCAATGCTGGCTGGAGCGTCGGCATCGAGTACCTCTACCGTGCGATGGGGCCGCACCTTGACCTCGTGACCTCGCTCGATTTCTCGTGGCTCAACGCCGACTCGGGGAACTACCTCGGCAAGGGCAACGATCCGGCGGAAAAGACCCACTACATCGTCTTTGACAAGCTCAGCTCGCTGAGCCTGGATGCCTCGCTGATCGGCCACTGGAACCTGACGCCCTGGATGGAGATTCGTGTCGGTGGCGGCCTGGGTATCGGCGTCGTCTTCGGCAACCTGTACCAGATCACCGATAACTCGGGCTGCACACTGCAGAACGCCAACGACCCCACCAACTGCTATCCCAAGCCGGTCGGGCCGATTCCGACGCTGACCGACAACACGCGGCGCATCCTGGAGTCGAACGCCTGCGAGCCCGATCTGCGCGACAGCACCAAGGACACCGTGCTGTCCCCCTGCTATCGCCGCATCGATACCTATCCCTTCTCGGGCCGCGTCGTGCCGGTCCTCAACACGCTGCTTGGCTTCCGCTTCCGCGCCCATCGCAACGTGCTGTTTCACCTAGAAGCCGGCTGGCGCCTCGCTGGCTTCTACCTTGGGGCTGGCCCCGAATTCCGCTTCTAAGCGCACCGCTGCACCTTCCCGTCATCAAGCCGCTAGCCCTCGACCGACGATTCGCCCCATAATGGCCCTAGGCTTTTTGGGGAGGAGCCGCCATGTCCTCAGTTGTGGCCGAGGACGCGCTGGAATCGATGAGCGCGACGCAGACGCACTCGCCGGCGGCGGGCGATGCTCCTCCATCGATCCCCACGGCGAACAGCACGACCAGCACCCTCGTCGGGCAGCGCGTCGGCAAGTACCGCGTGCTGCGCGAGATCGGCCGCGGCGGCATGGGCGCGGTCTTTGAGGCGGTGCACGAGTCGATCGGTCAGCGCATCGCCATCAAGACGCTGAACGAAGAGCTGTCGTCAGACGCTCGCCACACCGCCCGCTTCTTCGACGAGGCGCGGGCCGTCAACATCGTGCAGCACCCCGGCCTGGTGCGCGTCTTCGATCACGGCGTGATGGAGGGCGGCACCGCCTACATCAGCATGGAATTCTTGCAGGGCGAGTCCTTGCAAGAGCGCATCAGCCGCCTGCGCAAAAACAACGAGCGCATGCCGCTGCCCGAGGCGCTGCGCATCTCGCGCCAGATTGGCTCGGCGCTGGAAGCGGTCCACGAAAAGGCCATCGCCCATCGCGACCTCAAGCCGGGCAACCTGTACCTCGTCCCCGACCAAGAGGCGCCCGGTGGTGAACGCGTCAAGGTGCTGGACTTCGGCATCGCCAAGTTCTTCGGCAGCCCGGATCTGCAGAACGCCGACGGGGATGTCGAGCGTCACCTCACCACCGTCGGGAAGCTCCTGGGCACGCCGGTCTATATGTCGCCGGAGCAGTGCAGCGGAGCCGAGCAGATCGACGACCGCATCGATGTCTACGCGCTGGGCGTGATCATGTATCAGCTACTCGCCGGGCGTCTGCCGTTCGAGGCGCCGGCCGCTTGCGTCATCATGACCAAGCACATCATGGAGCCGCCGCCGCCGCTGCGCGAGGCCGTGCCAACGCTTCCAGAAGAGGTCTGCACGCTGGTCCACGAGATGCTGGCCAAGGCCCCCAAAGAGCGGCCGAGCATGGCGCAGGTGGTGATTCGGCTGGAGCAGATCCTGGCCCTCGATCCCGAGCTGTCGACGGGTGACTGGCGCTCGGTGCACCGCAGCCGCATGACCCTCAAGCGCAAGGGGCCAAGCTCGCGCCCGTTGGTCCTGGCGGTGGTCGGCTTTGTCGTTGCGACGTCGTCGCTGATCGGGATCGGCGTCTACCGCCGCAGCCATCGCAAGCCCGCGGCAACAGTGGCTCGCGTCGAGCCCGCAGCGGTGGCGGCCGCAGCGGCGCGCCCGGAAGCGGCGGTCCTCGCGGCGGCTCCGGCCCCGGCGACACCTTCGCAAAACCCAGCTAGTGCGGCCCCCGCGGCTGCGCCTGCCACACCAGTTGCGGCTGCGGCCGCCCCCACCGATGCCACCGACAGCGCCAAGGCCGGCGCCGGCAAGAGCGCTCGCAAGAAGCCTCGCGATGGCAAGGGCAAGGCCAAGCCCAGCACGGCGGCCAGCCCGGCCGGCGACAGCGGCAGCGGCGACATCCCCATCCTGCGCTAAACGCAAATTCCTTGCATCTAGATCGCGGCGATGCCGGCGGCCGATTTTTCCCGCGACAACATGCGACGTCGCTTCTGGTGGACAGAGCGAGTAAGGTGCGCGGGCATGGATTCTCGGCCGCTTCCCTCTCCTGCGATTGATCTGGTCCTCTTTGACCTCGACGGCACGCTTGTCGATTCAGCGCCCGACCTGTGCGCAGCCGTGGCCTTTGCGCTGCGCGAAGTCGGCCTGCCGCCCCACGATGTCGATGCCGTACGACGCATGATCGGCGAAGGCCAGCGCGTCCTCATCGAGCGCGCCATCACCCGCGCCGCCGAGCGCGCCGGAGTCCCCGCGAACAGCGTCGATGTCGACGACGTGCTGCGCCGCTTCCGCGCCTATTACAGCGACCACTTGGTCGTCGAGACCGTGCTTTACCCCGGCGTAGTCGAGACCTTGCGCGCCCTGCACGCGCGGCGCCTGCCGCTGTGCGTAGCGACCAACAAGCCCGGCGCCTGGGCCCGCCGCATCGTCGAGCACTTTGGCTTGCTGCCCTACTTTGGCAGCCTGGCCGCCGTGCTCGGCGAAGATGACGTGGGGGCGCGCAAGCCTGATCCTCGCCTCATCCATCACCACTGTCAGCGTCTGGGGGTTGCCGAGGGGCGCAGCCTGCTGGTCGGGGACAGCGCGATCGACTGGCAGACGGCACAGCGGGCGGGTTGTCAGTTCGCCTACTGCACCTACGGCTTTGGCGACAGGCAGACCGAGGAAGAGATCGCCGCCACGGTCTCTCGCAGCGAGGTCGTCCTCGGCTCGCCCGCCCGTCCGCACATCCTTGGGACGATGAGCGACCTGCTGCGACTGCCGGCGCTAGCCGCCTGCTGAGCCCAGCACGGCCGGCGAGCGCAGCGTCAGGATCGCCACCTCGGCCGGGGAGCCGGCGCGAATTGGCACCGAGCTAGAGCCGACGCCGCAGCTTACGTAGAGCATCGTCTCACCGACGCGATAGAAGCCCTTGAGGTAGGGCGCCCCCAGCTTGCGAAACAGGTGGGCGGTCAGGCGCGGAATATCGATGTGACCGCCGTGGGTATGCCCCGACAGGATCAGGCCCGGGCCGTGCTCCGCCGCGCGGTCGGCTTGCGAGGGGACGTGCGACAGGATGATGCGGCTCTCGCCGGGGCGGACGCCACGAAAGGCGCGCTCGGCGTCGGCCTGCCCGGTGGCTGCGTCATCGATGCCGACGATGGTCAGCGGGGCATGACGCACCCACAGCCGGCTGTGCTGGTTGCGCAGCACGTCGTACCCATGGTGGCTCAGCGCTTCGCTCACGCCGTGGCCATCGGTCCAGTAGTCGTGGTTGCCCAGCACCGACACGGTCGGCACGCCGAAGCCGCCAATCAGGTCGGCAAACGGCCCGACGAAGCGCTGGCTGTAGCAGACGAAGTCGCCGGTCAGAAAGACCAGATCCGGCGCTTCCGCCTGAATCATCTCGACGGCATTACGGATAAATCCGTGATGGGTAAGGATGCCGACGTGCAAGTCACTTAGGTGCCCGATTCGCAGCCCATCGTGAGCGGGATCGAGACCCGGGACGACGACGGTATGCCGACGCAGGTGCGGTCGCCGCGGATGCGCACCGGCGACTTCCCCCCCCTCGCCCTGGCTGGGCTCAGCCAGCCCGGCTGACCCCGTCTCGCTTGGTTTCTGCCGGCGTGCTGCCATGCGCTCTATTGTGCCTGTCCCCCGACGAGGAGTCAGCCCCCTCGCACCTACGGCGCGGGCAGCAGCTTGGTCAAAAGCGGCACCACGAGAGCAGCTTGGGTGGCGGTGGCGCTCGACTCGATCACCGCCAGGCCTGCGACCGGCAGCCGGGGCTCGCCCAGC
>DAORCZ010000165.1:0-8729 GCA_035345735.1 Pseudomonadota bacterium
CGCGGTGCCTTGACCGCCGCTTCGAGTGCGAAGGCACAGCCTGCGCTCTGGCCGATTAGAAAGACGCGCGCAAAGCGGTTCATCAGGTGCTGCAAGAAGCGATGGTGGTCGCCGAGAAAAAGATCGTAGTTGTCGGAGTCGCCGCGCAGGCCGGCCGAGAAACCGGTGCCGCGCGGGTGAAAGACGATGGTGCAAAACCCAGCATCGCGCAGCGCCGCAGCCAGCTTGGGATCGGGCGGCTCAGCCTGCGCCTCCGCTCCTGAGACGAACCACACCGCTCCGCGATCCGCCTTGCCCATGGCCGAGGTGTAGAGCGAGGTGCCATCCGCAGCGGTGAAGAATTCTGCTCCCGGAGGCGCGGCCAGCGGCGGGTGGGTCATGCGTGGGGGCGTGTCCGTGGGTCGCTCTCCCGTTTCAGATGAACTCTGGCGCATGGGCTGATCAGTGGGAGGTCAGGCGCTGCGCCGCGCGCGTGGTCGCTTCGTCGGCACAGAGCGCAAGGCTGATGTTCCAAAGCTGCTCGCGAGTGGCCGCATCGAGGACGCCGGGATGCTTTTCGCGATCGTAGAGCTTGCCGCGCTTCAGGGTGATCAGTCGCCCCGACTTCTGGGCGCACTCTTGCCGGCTCTCCAGAAACAGGGGCGCCATGACCGCACCGCATTCATCGATCGAGATGAACTGCCCAAGGGCTCGCATCACCGTCGCCACAAGCCGCATCGAGCGCGGGATGAGGTTCAGCTGATTGGTCCACACCGTCTTGCTGATCTCGAAGCTGTAGCACGACACCCGCGGCTCGCCGCGCGCCCGGTAGAGCGCATGAAGCTGAGTGGCCAACATGCGCTTTGCGACCATGGCCTGCCCAATGGCCAGCTCGTAGTTCCAGTCTTTTTCAAGCTGCAGATCGTTCCACCGCAGATCACCGAAGGCCGGCGCATTGAACACGACGCGACCGCCGTGACTTGACGCCTCAAGCCGATCGAGCAAGTTCAGCGTCAGCATGAACTGCGAGAGATAGTTGACCTGAAAGTGCGCATCGAAGCCGTCTTCGGTCCGCTGGTGGCTTCCGGCATAGCCAATGCCTGCGTTGACGAAGATTGCGTCGAGTACGGGCAGCTTGCGTAGCTCGGCGATCGCCGATCGCACATCCTGCAGCCGCGCAAGATCGCAGCGGACGACGCTGACGCGCGGGCCAGCCCCGTGCTGCCGAAGCTCCTCGGTCGTCTCGCGCAGCAGGGCTTCGGAGCGCCCCAAAAGGACAAGCTCCATCTTGGGATGGCTGGCCAGCGCTCTTGCGACACCCTTGCCCATGCCGTGTGTGGCGCCGGTGATGAGAATCCGCATGCTCTGCCAAGCAGCAAGAAACATGCCCTGTGCGCCGCGCAGCCGGCTCTGTCGTGCTGCGTGCACTCGACGCACGCGACCTGGCACTGGGCCGTCCCCGCGCGGACGGGGGAGTGCGCAATTTGCGCCGGCTGCAGCGTCCCGCCAGCAATGAATGCCGACGTTCTAGTGCGCGCCTTCGATTTTTACGCCCAGGCCCGGGCGACGCAGCAAGAGCAGCAGCGCAGCCGAACCGAAGAAGACGATCGCCGCGGTGAGAAAGCCATCGTTGAACGAGCGGATGAGCGCCTGCACCGCGATGCGCCCTTGCATCATGCCGTAGGCAGCGGTCATCGGATCGCCGGCACCCGCCATGCGCGCGCTCATCGCCGAAAGCTGGTCGGTGGCGATGGGGTTATAGGGGTTGATGTTCTCGCGCAGGTGCAGGGCATAGAGCTTGGTGCTGCGGTCGAGCGCGACGGACATATAGGCCGTGCCCATCGAGCCACCCAGCTCGCGCGTGAGGTTGAACAGGCCGGTGGCGTTGCCGCGCTGGGCCAGCGGCAGATCCGACAGCGCGACCATGCTCAGCGGCACAAACAGGAAGGCCAGCCCCACTGACATCACCATGCGCGGCCGCACCAGATCCCAGAAGCTGGCCTGGTTCGTCAGGTGCGCGATCATCCACATGCTGATGCTGACCCCGACGATGCCGATCAGCATCAGCTTGCGTGGATCGAAGCGACTGCTGAACTTGCCGATGAGCGGCATCAGGAAGATCTGCACAAAGCCCGCGCACAGAAACACCGTGCCGATATCGAGCGCGGTGTAGCGCATGACGACGCCGCAGTAGAGCGAGAACAGGTAGCTGCTGGAAAACAGCGTCATGCCGATGAGGAAGTTGATGATCGTGCTACCGGTGTAGCTGACGTTGCGAAAGACGCGCAGATCGACGACGGGATGCGGCGTCTCTAGTTCGTGCACGATGAAGGTCAGAAGCGCGATGGCGGCGATGATGGCCAGCCCGCAGATCAGGCGGCTCTCCCACCAGTCGTCGCGGTTGCCTTCTTCCAGCACGTACTGCAGCGTCGCCATGCCGATGCCTAGCAGCACGATGCCAGTGATATCGATGCTTTCCTTGGGCGCGGAATAGCCGGGCTGATCGAGATGGCGCCAGGCCAGGTAGGTGGCCACGATGCCGACGGGCACGTTGATAAGAAAGATCCAGTGCCAGCTCGCAATCTGGATCAGATAACCACCCACCGTCGGGCCAAGCAGTGGGCCGGTGACCGCGCCGAGCCCGAACAGAGCCCCAGCCATGCCGTGCTCTTCGCGCGGATAGCGAGCAAACAGGATGCTCTGCGCGGTTGGAATGATCGCGCCGCCGCCCATGCCTTGCAGGATGCGGAACAGCACCAGCGATGGCAGGTTCCAGGCCAGACCACACAGCGCGCTGGCCAAGGTGAACAGCAGGATCGAAAACGCGAAGTAGCGCTTGAAGCCGAAGCGACGCTGAAACCAGCCAGTCAGCGGGATGATGACGATGTTGGCCATCATGTAGCCCGTCGACACCCACGCAATCTGATCGATCGGCGTGCCAAAGCTGGCGCGGATGTCGGACAGCGCGACGTTGACGATCGAGATGTCCAAGATGGCCATCAGCGCGCCGCTCATCGCCGCGAGCGTGATGCCGACCTTCGAGCCGGTGAGGCGGGCGTTTTCGCTCACGAGCTACTCCGTGTAGACGGTGATGTTGGCGCTCATGCCCGGTCGCAGCGGCAGCTCGGGCAGGGCGTCGAGACGAATCAGCACCGGGATGCGCTGCGCGACTTTGACGAAGTTGCCCGAGGCATTGTCCGGTGGCAGCAGCGAGAAGCGCGCTCCGGTGGCGCCGGCGATGCTCTCGATGTGTGCCGAGAACGTGCGTCGCGGGTAGGCGTCGATCTGAACATCGGCGCGCTGCCCGGCTCGCATGTCCGCGACCTGATCTTCTTTGTAGTTGGCCACCACCCAGATGTCGTCGGTGGGGACGAGTGCCAGCAGGCCGCGCTCGGGCGAGACGAGCTGACCTAGCTCGACATTGCGGCGCGACACCTGGCCGCGGATCGGCGCGGTGATCTTGGTGTACGACACGTTGAGCTCGGCCAAGCGCAGGGCGGCCGTGGTCTGATCGACGCGCGCTTGGGCCAGATCGACTGCGGCGTGGGCAGCGGCCACTTGCTGCGGTCCGGTCTCGGCGGCGACCATGCGACCCTGCGCGACGCTGATCGCCGCCTGCGAGCCGGTGGTGTTGGCGGTGGCGTTCAGTAGGCGCGCTTCCGCCTGCTCGACGTTGGCCTGCGCCTGATCGAATGCGGCCTGTCGCGCTTCTAGCTCGGCCGGCGAGGCGGCGCCGTTTTCGCTGAGCTTGCGCGAGCGATCGAGCTCTTGCTTGGCCAGCTGCAGACGCGAGCGGGCGGCGATGACATCGGCTTTCGACTGCTTGACGCTCGCCGACGCCGACAGCGTGCCACTCGTCGCCTGCCGCAGGCTGCCGCGCGCCTGCTTGAGGTTGGCGGCGATGTTGCGCTCAGTCAGCTCGAGCTGGGCCTGTGCCGAGGCCAGCTGGGCCCGCATCGAAGCCTGGTCGGCGCGGGCCGCGGCCAGCCGCGCTTCGAGCTCGCGCGAATCCAGCTCAATCAACAGATCCCCCGCCTGCACGACTTGGTTGTCACGCACCAGGACCCGCGTGACCTGGCCAGGGACTCGCGAAGCCACGCTGACCACGCGGCCTTCGACCTGCGCGTCATCGGTGGTCTCTTTGCCCAGGCGCGATCGATACACCGCCGTGCCCCCGGCGCCCGCGACGATCAGCAAAAGCAGGAAGAACAGCGGGGCGCGACGTCGGCGCGGCGGGGCGCTGCTCGGCAGCGGAGTCGAAGCGGCCGAGATGGCAGCGCTGGTCCGCGGCTCGGGGGGAGGCGTCGGCGCCGCCGGCTGGGCGGGTTCGCGATGCAAAACGGCAGCTGGACGATTGCTGCCAGAAATTTCTTCGGCGTTCATACACAGTCTCCACAGAGTCGCCGCGCTATCGGAGGGAGTCGCCGGGCCAGCCAGCGGCCGAGCTTCCCTTGTCAGGACGGCAGGGTGCGTTGTTTACGGGTCACGCAGGGCCGGTAGCCCCGGTGCGACTTTGTTCAGCAGGTGAACGAGGCTCTGCAGCTCGCCCTCTGACAGCCCGGCCATCATCGCCGTGATGCGGCGGAAGTGATCGGGCAGCAGCCGCTCGACCAGGCGGCGACCTTTGCTCGTCAGCGCGATGCGTTTTTGCCGTCGGTCCTGCTCGTTCTCGCGGCGGCGCAGCAGGTCATCAGCGGCCAAGCCATCGATAAGCCCGGTCATCGTGGCGCGGGTGACGCCGATGAGCTGAGCTAGCTCGGCCGGCGACATGCCGTCTTCACCGGCGCGCAGCAGCATGACCAAGACGCGGAAGCGACCGTGCGACAGGCCATACCGCGAAAAGTGCGCACAGAACGCTTCCTGCAACTGCGTGCCGACGAATAAGAGCGTCAAGCTGGCGGTCAGCGCCTGTGGATCGAGCTCGGGGTAGCGATCGGCGAAGCGCTGCAGCGTCTCGTAGTTGGGAATCTTGTGCAGGCCGATGAACTGATCTTCCTTGTCCCGCATCGATAATCAGGCAGCATATAGTAAGGCGCCTAATTAATCCATCCCGACCCGTGCACCTACGCCATTTCCCGACGGAAACCTGGGGTTCGCGACCGAGGAAAGCGCGCCGCGCACCCAGGCTGGAAAAGCTGACACAATGGAGTGATCAGGCCGGCGCCGGACCGGCCTCGCTGGCCGGGCACGGGGGCGGTGATGCGCGGGAATCCGGCGCCATGCCGCACGCTCTGGCCTTCTTTTCGATCCATCGCCAAACAAGGGGGTCCACATGCCAAATCGGCGTCTTCTGGGGATTGTCTGGCTTGCCCTTGCGCATAGCCTGGCCGCGGGCTGTGACGGCAGCTCGGGTCTCATCGATGGGGTCTTCACCGAGGCAGAGATGGCCAAGATCAGCAAGATGGGCCCCCTCGGTCCGGTGAAGCCGGACCCGACCAACAAGTACGCCGACAACCTGCAGGTGGCGGCCTTCGGCAAGCAGCTTTTCTTCGACCCGGGCTATTCCGGGCCGATCAAAGTCGGGGACGACGGCTTAAACGGTGGGCTCGGCGCCGTCGGACAGAGCGGCAAGGTGTCGTGCCGTAGCTGCCACCTGGGGCTGTGGCTCATCGACAACCGATCGCAGCCCAACAACACCTCGCTCGGCATCGACTGGTTCTTCCGCAACGCGCCCTCGCTGGTCAACGTCGCTTATTACGAACGGCAGTTCGGCTGGGTCGGCTTCAACAACGACCTGTGGGGCAAGAACCTGATCCCGGCCGAATTCGTGATGGGCACCGATCGCTCGGGCATCGTTCACTACCTCTACAAGGCGTACAAGGCGCAGTACAACGCGCTGTTCACGCCGCCGCTGCCCGACGGGCTGGATCCCAGTCACCCCGACGCGGCGCGCTTCCCGGCCTCGGCCACGCCGATTGGCGGCGACGGGCCGGCCGGTCAGGCTTGGCGAGCGATGCGCGCCGAAGATCAGGACGCGATCAATCGCGCCTACGCCAACTTCGGCAAAGCCATCGCCGCGTACGAACGTCAGCTGACCAGTCGCAACTCGCAGTTCGATCGCTACGTCGGAGGCGATCGCAGCGCGATGACGACATCGGCCAAGCGCGGACTGAAGCTGTTTATCGGCAAGGCGGCCTGCGATGCCTGCCACAACGGGCCAATCTTTTCCGACGAGAAATTCCACAACACCGGCGTGCCGCAGATTGGCGAGCACGTGCTCAAGGGACCGGACTTTGATCCCGGGCGCTACGGTGCCGTCGAGATTCAGCGGGCCTGGGACTTCCGCGCCAATGGCCCCTACAGCGACGATCCCAGCGTCGAGCGCGACCCGCTGCCTCCCGCCGGCGCGATCCCGGCCGAGCTACGCGGCGCCTTCCGCACCAAGGGCATCCGCAGCATCTCGTTCACCGGGCCGTTCATGCACACCGGCCACCTGGCGACGCTGCGCGACGTCGTGCAGTTCTACAACATGGGCGGCGGCAGCAGCGACTTCGCCGGCACCAAGGATCCCTTGCTCAAGCCGCTGAACCTAAGCTCCGCCGAGATCGACGACCTGGTCGCGTTCTTAGAATCGCTCACCGGCGACACCATCCCCGCCGCCCTGCTGACGCCGCCGGCCGGGATGTAGTCCATTGGACCGTCGGCGGAGCGCGGTCGTGAGCACGGCGTCAGTGCAGTCACCGCGCTAGCGGCGGCGGCTGGACGCGGCGGCCATGGTGCGCTTCCGACCCAGCCCAAGGCGGTACTCCCCGGGTAGGAGGGAAATTCGGGAACCCGCCAGCCTCGCTGCCCTCGTGTTAAATTGGCAGTCATGGACGAAGCGTTCTTCGCGCCATCATTACGCTCACAGACTCGCCAGCTACTCTCCAAGATCTTACTTTCGGATGCCGACCTTGACGCATTCTGTTTGGACTATTTTCCTGATGTTCATCAACGGTTTGCTTCGGGAATGGACCGCCTTAGCAAGTTCAATCTATTACTAGAACTCAAACCTGTTAACGATATAGCCATCAGGCTAAAGGAACAGGTGGAGTCGCCGGATAGTCAATTAATTACTGCAATTGACCGAATTCTGGGTGACAATCGACAGCAGCGAGTGCGATTACTCGAATCCGAACTTGAGGCGGCATTGAACCGCAAGGAGGATCTGGTTGCGCGGGGGGCTGATACCACCGATGTCGACCGGCATATCTTGGCAATGCGTCGCGAGCAGCGGCAGGGGCCACAGCTGGTAGAGGGCGAGATCCTGGCTGGTCGCTATAAACTGCTTCAGGTGCTTGGCTCGGGCGGCTTTGCCGATGTCTGGCAGGCCCTTGATCGCAAATCACAACGCATCGTCGCAATCAAGGTTCTGCACCCGCAGTGGCAGCGCGATCGGTCTCGCACAGAACGCTTCGAACGAGGCGCGTACAAGATGGCGGAGCTCTCGCATCCACACATTGTTAGGGTGCTGTCAGATCCGCTTATCGATCAGGGATTTCTATTCTTTGTGATGGAGTATCTCAGCGGCGGAGATCTCGGAACAGCCCTAACAGAACCGTCGTTCAAGACGGAAGATTTGCTACGAAATCTGCTGCAGATAGGTCAGGCACTTGAGCATGCCCACCGGGCTGGACTTGTCCATCGCGACGTCAAACCGCAAAACATTCTCCTCGATGCGCAGCGTTCCGCTCGGCTTACCGACTTTGACTTGGTCGCCGGGGCCGGCATCACCGGCGGAACACGAGCCAGCGGGCTTGGTTCGTTTGTCTATGCTGCGCCGGAGCAGCTCGATAATGCGAGTATCGCCGACCATCGGGCAGATATCTACTCACTGGGAATGGTCGCGCTTAGCGTTTTGTGCCGGAAGGAACTTCCACTCCACGCGATACGAGACACGAGTTCTTTTATGGTATCTACAGGAATCGGCAATAGTCTGCGCGGCGTCTTAGGACGAGCAACCAGCTGGGATCCAAAATTGCGCCAGCAATCCCCGGCCCAGTTTTGTCGTGAATTGGAGGCCGCCTGGAAGGATTCCGGCCTACCTATCAATGCTGTCCATGAGTTCTCTAGACCATTAGACAGTGAACCACAGCTCACTCTCAAACCGAGCCCTTGGCGCAGTTCAACAGAGAATACACTGAAATGCATCGCAGGTATCTGGATTTCTGATACTGGGACTACATATTGTATGAAATTGATTAATGGAGAAATTCGTTGTGCCTACTGCTATGAGGGAGTAAATGAGCTCACAGGTCATATTTTTGATATTCAAGTCATTGATGATCAGATCTTTGGTCGTTTCGAGTGGATCAACCGGCCAACGGTGAAGGGATATCATTTTTTGCGACTGGTCCTTGACAACTCGATGGCCGGCGGTTGGTGCTATGATGAAGACTTAGATATCGCGGGAATCGGTGACGTTGTCAGGCGGGTCATGCTGGCAATGAATATGCGCGCAATGGTGTCGGTACATGCGAACCGCGCTGCGGATATCGTCGCCTACCCACTTTGGGCCGAAGAATACTTTGAGCAGCGAATGTGGCTGCAGCTCGAAAAGAGACGACTTGAGCGGAGCACTTAGGTTACGTCGGGTGAGGCCGATGAAGCTCCGCGCCCGCGCAGACAGCGCGACGCAGCGGGATTGTGGCGAGCGGGCTCGCAGCCTCTCGATGAAACGCTTGCCTAGTAAAGCCGCTCAGCGCCAGCGCAGGGGGTGTTGAGGAGGAGATCGATGTTGGCTTGGTGGCGGGGGAAGTCGGGGACGACGA
>DAORCZ010000165.1:8829-11470 GCA_035345735.1 Pseudomonadota bacterium
GTGTTGAGGAGGAGATCGATGTTGGCTTGGTGGCGGGGGAAGTCGGGGACGACGAGCAGGCCGGCCGGCTCCTCGGTCTGGCCGGGGGCGCACAGGACGCCGTCGTCGTCGACATCTAGCCAGCCGTAGACGACAAGACCCTGGCCGGCTTGGGTGGGATAAAGGACGGTCTCTTGGAACGGGGCGGGTAGGCTCGCGACGTCTTCGGTGCGGGTGTCAAATTCGCCGAGCGGATGGGCCAGGGCGCCGCGGCCGGTGCGCAGCTGGTGATGGAATTCCAGGTGCAGGGCTCCGTTCGAGGTTGACCAGGCGGGGGCGATGGCGCGGCCGCGGACGGTGACTTCATAAAGCTGCACGTCGTCGTTGATGCAGCCGAAGGTGAAAAGCAGCAGGCCGACGGAAAGCGGGCGCAGCGGGGCGAGGTGCGGGCGTTGGATTTTTTCGCGGGACGGTGTGCGGTTCATCGTCCACCTCCGACGTGGACACCGAGGTGAAAGCCGGGCAGGGCGACGCTGACCGGGGCATCGACCCAGCCATAGTCGACGCCCAGATCCAGGCCGACGTGGCGATGGATGTGGATGCCTAGGCCCAGGCTGCCGGTCGGCGTCCACTCGTGGCGCACGGTCCACAGGGTATCGGTCGTGGACTCGCGTTCGATCTGCGTGCGGTTCGGCAAGAAGGCATGGCGCGTGCCGAGCACCAGATAGGGCACGACCCAGCGCGTCGGAATCACCAGCCGCAGTCGGAGCTCGCCGCTCGGGCCGCGCCGGGGCAGCTCGCTTTCTTGCAGCATCCAGCCCAACAGCACCTCGCCCGTCAGACGGATGCGGGGACGCCGAAGCCACGCCAGGGACAGGCCCAGCGACGCATTGAATCGGCGGCCCAGCGCCGTCTCCAGCTCTGCGATGGTGGAGGCCCCGCGCGCCAGGCCTAGCTGACCGCGCAGCGTGAAGAAGGGGAAGCCGCCTTGCAGGGACACGCCCCAGGCGCCGCGATTGGCGCCTCCGCCCAGCTGATCCACGACGACGCGCTCGGCCAGAGCGGTCGTCGGCGTCGGCGTCGGCGCAGGCTCAGGCGGAACGGTCGGCGGCGGGGGGAGCGCAGGCAGCGGATCGGCCAGACCTTGCTGGGCTATCCGCTGCGCGGGGGACGGCGCGGCAGCCGTCGAATTAGGCGGCGGAACGGACTGGGCCCAGGCCGTCGGCGCGACGACAAGCCCCAGGCATGCGAGGACGAAGGGACGCGACATGGCGACTCACTTGGCGGCGGGAACGTTGAACACGCGGGCGAAGTTGCCGGCCAGCACGGCCGCTGCCTCATCCGCGGTGTAGCCGGTGGCGTGCATCGCCTGCACGGTGCGGGACAGGTAGTCCTTCACGAAACCCGGACTTTGCGGCCCGTCGCTGCCGTAGATGATGCGATCGACCAGGCCGGCCTCGCGCATCTTGCCCATCGACAGCTTCAGGTTCTCGCCCGTCGGGTCCGAGCCTTTGGAGCCCAGCGCGCTCGGCTCCAGATAGACGTTGCGATAGGTCTTGGCCAGGCGGATGCACGCATCCAGCGCCCCCGGCTTCTGATCGATGAAGTTGTGGCCCAGGTGGCCGAGGATAAAGACCGCCCCGGGATAGGCGACGATGGCCGCTTCGAGATACGTCGGGTCGGTATACGGCGCCTCGCGCGAGGTACCGGGGAAGGGGCTGGATCCGGTGTGCAGGTAGACCGGCTTTTTCAGCTCAGCCGAGAGCTGATAGATGCCGAAGTACAGCGGATCGTCCATGCGGAAGTGCTGGTGCGCGTGCGCCAGCTTGATGCCGATCATCGACGGGCTGGCCAGCGCCGCACGCAGCCGGGCAAGCTCGGCATCGCGATCGACGCGGAAGTTATCGACGCGCAGGCTGGCAAACCCGAACAGCCGATCCGGCGCCTTGGCGGTGTCGGAAATCACCCGCTCGTTGCTGGTGATGCCGACCGACCGCGGCGCGTACACGGCATAAAGCACGGCTTGGCTGACCCCGCCCTTGTCCATCTCGGCAAGGATGCCCTCGGCCGACAGAATCCCCTCGGCCGTCGCCCTGGCATTGAGCCCCAGCGGAAACGGAAAGCGACTGCCAATGAAGCGCTGCGTGTCCTCGGGAATGCCGTCCCACTCGCCGGGGTGCAGGTGCATATCGACCACCGGCAGCCGCCGCCCATCGTACTCGACACCGCGCGGCGTATCGCAGCCGGCCGCGCCCATCACAAAGCACAGCGAAAGGCCTAGCAGCCAACGCCTAAAAACGTGTGTTCGGTTCATGCGCCGCCCTTATATGCGAGGCGACGCCGCTGACACAACATTCGCCGCTAGCCACTCAGGGCGGCGAGACGCGCTCTCGGGCGGGGCTCCGTCGTTCTGCCGCTGAGGGCAGCGAATTCTCGTCGCTGAAGTGGGTCAGGCCGCCAGCCGGAATGCGCTACCAGCCGCCAAAGAGCAGGACCTTGAGCCAGGTCAGTCCGGCCGTGGCCGCGCCGGCGAAGAGCGCCCAGTAAGCAAGCCGCAGATAACGCCGCTCCGGCCAGTGGGTGATGGCGTAGCCGCTGCTCACCAGTCCAGCCAGGGCGCCGAGCAGTGCCCCGATGAACAGATAAACGATATCGCCGAGCC
>DAORCZ010000166.1:0-4945 GCA_035345735.1 Pseudomonadota bacterium
GTCGCTCCGACGGCCCGGCGATGGGGCGGTACCAGTACGGCGGCGGCGGAGGTGATGCCCTCAGTCCGGAGGCGCTGCGCTGGTTTCAGCGCTATCTGGAGGGCGACATCTTCCAGCACGCAGCCGACGATCTGGTGCGCTTCGTCGAGCTGCTCGTGGCCGCCCGTGACACGTTGCCAATCCGGCTGGTGCAAGTCGGCGACATGTACGATCTCTGGATTGGCCTCGACCGCTATTTCATGTCCGAGCGCTCCGACGCAGTGATCCTGGTCTCGGATCCGGACCCGGCCGGCGTCAGCGCGAGCGCCTTTGTCGACCATTGGGTCGAGCGCACGCGCACGAACCACACCGGGCTTTTCCATGCCATCAAAGGCCTGTGTAGCTCACCCGTCGAGGCCGTGTGGCTGAATGGCAATCACGATTGCTACCTGGAGGCCTATACGCCCCCATCGCTCACGGCCCGGCGCCGCTTCGTGTGCGATGGCGGCCTGTTCGCCGAGCACGGCCACCGTGGGGATTCCTCCAACCGAGACGGCGCGATCATGGGGCAGTTCATCACGAACGAGGTATTCGAGTTCCCGTTCCTCCGCAAGATGGACCCCAATCGCCGGCTGGCGTTCGTGGGCGTGGCGGCCCACCTGGCGCTCGACCTCCTAAGCACCACGACCGATCAAGGGGTTTGCGTGTACGTCATGGGCCACACCCACAGCGGTCACCTGGCGCGCGTCCAGCTGCAGCCCGTATCGACTCTGACCGATGAAATGAACGACTTCTTCCTGCAGACCCTGGCCCGCTCACCCTTCGCGAAATAGCCCCCGGGCGCGGCGCAATCACGCGATTGCGCATCGCGGCTGGGGAAACTAACCGAACTTCCACCAGGGCGTGACCAACGCGGCTAGAGCGGGTCCGCACCGACATGTGCAGTGTGATGCCAGGGAACCCCATGCCGCCCCCTGGGGACTTTTGCATCCACCAGTTGTCCGCGTCTCCCCAAGGATGCGGGACCAGCGGGTCCCCTCCCGCGTCGCGCTGGGGGGGGCTTCCTCGCTCCGACCCGGTAGCGCGCGAACCAGAGCGGGCACTTGATCCGATCCTGTGTCGGAGGGGCAGCGAGGCAGTCGGCGTCCGACTGCTTCCAGACTCGGCCGCTCGTGTAGAGCATCGGCCAAGTTCCGAACTTGCAGCACGTGCCCTTGTCTAGGCCTCCGACCTCCTCAAGGGCGGCAACGGGGTGGGCGACCTGCTCTGGGGATCGGGGTGGCCCCGGGGCCATCACCGGGAAGAGGTAGGCACCGCAGCGTAATCAATACCGAGCAACATTCGCTCCTCCTGTTCGGACGTTGACATCATGAAACCACATGGTTTAGTAAACCACATGGTTTTAATGGACCGGTCGCCGCAGCTCGATCTGGTATTCCACGCGCTGGCGCACCCGGCCCGGCGCGCGATCGTGCGCCAGCTCGCGGCCGGGGAGCGCAACCTGAGCGAGCTCGCCTCGCCGCTTCAGATGAGCTTTCCCGCTGCCTCCAAGCACGTGCGCGTGCTGGAGAGCGCCAAACTGGTCCGCCGGCGCGTCGTCGGGCGGCAGCACCTCTGCCGGCTGAACGCCGCGCCGCTCGCGAAGGCGACGAGCTGGACTGAGCAGTTCCGGGAGCACTGGGAGGCTCGTTTCCAGGTGCTGGATTCGCTCCTCGACGAGATGAAGTCAGAAGAGAAGTCGCGCGCGCGCCGGCGCTGAGCCGGCCGTCACCCCCGTCTTCGAGCACAAGGATGACAACCATGAGCACTCGCGGTCTGCAGGTCTCCACGCCCACCGACACCACAATCGTCCTTACCCGCACGTTCGACGCCCCGCGCCGGCTGGTGTGGGAGGCCATGTTCGACCCGGCCAAGATGCGCCGCTGGATGCTGCCGCCGCCGGGCTTCACCACGACCATCTGCGAGATCGACGCTCGCGTGGGCGGCGCGCTGCGCGTGGCCTGGAAGAACGCAGACGCCGATCCCGCCATGACACTCTACGGCGTGTTCACCGAGGTGCGCCTGCACGAGCGCATGGTTCACACCGAGACCATGGTGCTCGGCTCGGGCCAGCCGATCGGCTCGCTCGTCGAGACTCACGAGCTCACCGAGCAGGACGGCGTCACCTCAGTGCGCATCACGCAGACCTACCCCTGCAAGGAGGCGCGTGATGCGTCGGGTGCCTCCGATCTCGAGACCTGCTTCCTAGAGCTCGACGCGCTGCTGGCCTCGTAGAGTCGCCGCATGGGACTCCTGACCTTCAGCATCAACGTCACCCTGGACGGCTGCGTCGATCACCAGGAAGGCGTCGCCGACGACGAGACGCACGCCTTCTTCACCCGCCTGATGGACGAGCACGGCGCGATGCTGTGGGGCCGCGTCACCTACGAGATGATGGAGTGCTACTGGCCCGCGGTCGCACGCGGCGAGGTGGCGGCGCCTCCGGCCATGCTCAAGTGGGCCGCCAAGCTGGAAGCCAAGCCGAAGTACGTGGTGTCGTCCACGCGCCAAGAGCTCTCCTGGACCAACAGCCACCTCGTCGCCGGTGACCTGCGCCAGGGCGTGCAGCGGCTCAAGGACGCGACCCCGGCGGGTGTGCTGGTCGGCAGCGGCAAGCTCGCCACCGAGCTCGACCGGCTCGACTTGATCGACGAGTACCAGTTCCTCGTCCACCCGCGGCTCGCCGGCCACGGCCCGACCCTGTATGCGGGAGGTCTCCCCGCGACGCGAAAGCTTGAGCTGCTCTCGGCGAAGCCGTTTCGCAACGGCTCGGTGGCCATGCACTACCGCCGCGTACGCTGAGCCGACGCAGGTGATGACGTGGAGCGGCGTCGCGCGCCTCGCCGAGGGGCGCGTCGTCGTATCGGCTGTCGTCGCGCTCCACGAACACGCGCCGACTTGCCGGGTAGACGCCCCCGGTCATTTCGGCACCTGCCTGTCGGGGCCCTCCGTCAGCTCTTGGCCGGCCGGCGGCGTGAACCCCCAGCTGCCACGGCCACGCCCGGCGGGATGTGATCGAGGATCATCCGCCGCAGCAGAGCCGTCTCCGCAGATAGCGCCGCCCCTTCGCGGCTGAGCAGATAGTACGAGATGGTCGGCAGTTCCGAGAGCGGGCGCGCCACCAGACCGCGCGGCAGCTGACAGCAGCCGTTGACCACCGTCAAGCCCAGCCCCAGCTGCACAAAGTGCAGAACCAGGTGCCAGCCCGTCGCCTCGACAGAGACGCTATGCGGCACATCTTGGTTCATCAGGGCCTGCGATAGGACAGCCCGCTGCGGCCGCCCTTCCGGCGGCAGGATCAGTGAGGCATGCGCCAGATCAGCCAGGCGGATTTTGCGCTTGCGGGCCAATGGATGGCGGCGTGGCATGACCAGCACCTGCGGTACTCGCACGAGGCGCTGCGCCAGCATGCCCGAGGGAATCCCATCCAGCGTCGCCACCCCGAGCTGGGCACTGGCACTGCGCAGCGCGGCGAGGGTCTCGGCTTGGTCATGCTGATACAAGGTCAGTCGGGCCCGACTTTGGCGACGGAAGGCGCGGATCGCCGGACCCAGCAGATACAGATAAGCGCCACTGCCCGCCGACAGCCGCACCGCCCCCAGCGCCCCCCCCGAACGCAGCCCCTCGACCAGGGCGGCCGAGCGGTCGCGCTGCTCGCGGGCATGGGCCAAGAGCGCAGTGCCCGCCTCGGTCAGCTGCAAGCGGCGCCCCTGTCGCGTGTAAAGCGGCACCCCCACCGCCTCGCTGAGCCGCTGGATTTGCAGGTGCAAGGCCGGCTGTGACAGGTGCATGGCCTTGGCGGCGTGCGTGAAGTTGACGTGCTCTGCGAAGGTGATGAAGGCCTGTAACCACGAGGACTGCAGCATGGATGAACTATAATTTTCACGGATAGTTCATCCAAAATGAATAGTTTTCGCCGATAGCTGGGGGGCGCATCCTTTCCCTATCGGGGCAGCTAGGGCAGCAGGGAGCGGCACAAGACCGCCCACCGAGCGGGCCCGCGCCCGAGACTGGGGAGGAACACGAACATGCGAGAAGCACGACTGGGAGTAGACATCGGACGGGTGATCATCGGTGGCGGTGACCAGCCAGGCGCCGATACCTCGTTTCTGGATGGAGATGAAGAGCGGGCCATGCAGACCCCGCCGGTACCTGGGGCCCTGACCACCCTGCCTCTGCTGGTGCAGGCGTTTGCCGGTCGGGTGTGGCTGGTGTCGAAGTGCGGCCCGAAGGTGCAGGCCCGAACCCGGCGCTGGCTGCAGCAGCACGCGTTTTCGCAGCAGACCGGCGTACCACTCGACCACCTGCGCTTCTGCCTGCAGCGCCCGCAGAAGGCGGACCATGCTCGACAGCTCCAGCTCACCCACTTTATCGATGACCGACTGGATGTGCTGACCGCGCTGCGCGGGCTCGTACCCAGCCTGCTCTTGTTTGGACCGCAGCGACGGCTGATCAGCGAGTCGGGGTGGTTTCGGGCCGCTCCCAGCTGGGCGGCGGTACAGGGGCTCTTGCTGGATCGCAGCGGCAAGCCGCAGGCGCTCCCGCAAGCCGACTAGGCTGCGGCCGCATCAGCCGGGAAAGATCAGCTGGGAAAGATCAGCCGGGAAAGATCAGCCGGGAAAGATGAGGAAGCTCGGGGGCACATGCTCGGTCAGCCACACCCCATTGTCGCTGCGAAAGAACAGGAAGCCCGCTGCCGCCATCGCCCCGGCGCGGACGCTCAGCACGACCGGCCGGCCCCGCCGCCCCCCAACCCGCTCGGCTTCCTTTCGACTGAGGGAGAGGTGTACATGGTGGCGCGCCCGCTTGCTCAGCCCATCGGCGCGGATCGCTGTCAGCGCGGTGGCCACCGTGCCGTGGTACAGGACCTCCGGTGGCGGCTGCGGGGCGTAGGCCAAGTCGACGGGAATCGAGTGACCTTGGCTGG
>DAORCZ010000166.1:5045-11435 GCA_035345735.1 Pseudomonadota bacterium
GGTGGCGGCTGCGGGGCGTAGGCCAAGTCGACGGGAATCGAGTGACCTTGGCTGGCCCGGATGCGCCGTCCATCTGGGCTGAAGGCAAAGCGCTGCTTGTCGTTGTGCGACACCACTTCGTACAAAAGCTCGCGCGAGATCGGCCGACCATGGGCCGCACAGGCGGCAAGCAGCTGCTCGACCTCGACATAGCCGGCGCTGTCGAGCGTGAGGCCCAGCTGCTGCGGCTGGTGCCGCAAAACCAGGCTGAGGAACTTGCTCAAATGGCGCAGCGTGGATTCCATCATCGACCTTGCCACAGTCCAGCGGGCCAGGCGTCGCTCCCCCCCGCGGAAGGACCTGCAAGGTGCATCCGCAATCGTATCGCGCCTCGCGGGTAAAGGGGTTCACGTGGGTGCCCGGCGCCCGGAAAGCCGGGAGGAAATCACCGACCTTTCCACAACCCTCGCGCGAAAACTCCCGTCGCTGTACACACATCTGCGGCGCGCTCGGGTCATGTAAACGCCGGTTGTTTCCGAGCCTATTCCGAACTCGCATCGCAGAACCCACTTCGCGACGGTGATTCTTGGATCTTGGGTCCTCGGTGAACGATGCCTTTGTCGTGCACCGCCTGCAGGCCGCGGGCGATCTGCACGGCGATGCGGCAGGCGCGCAGGGGGTCGAGGCGCGGGCCCTGGTTCAGGAGGACGCTGCCCAGCGTCTTGCCCTTTAGGTACTCCATCACCAGGTAGGTGCGGCCGTCCGGTAAAATACCGAAGTCCGAGATGTACACGGTGTTGGGGTGGTTGATCTTCGAGGCCAGGCGGGCTTCGCGCAGGAAGCGCTGCTGGTCGGCTTCCTCACCGCGCAAGAGGACCTTCAGCGCGACGAGGGTGTCGAGCAGCACGTGGCGCGCTTGATAGACGACGCCCATGCCGCCCTGCGTGAGGCGCGTCATGACCTCATAGCGCTCGCTGATCGTCTCGCCGGTTAGGTCATCCCCCGCAGCGGCGACGAAGGCACCCGGGTTTACCCGCACCACGGCGGCTTCGGTGCGTCCGCTCGGGGCGGCGGCAAGAACCGGCGGCACCGGCTGCGAGCGCGTGGCGGCAAACGAGGCCACCGACACCGCTTCGGTCGGCGCCATGGCTGCGGCGCAGGTGTGCGGCACGCCCGGCAGGATCGGCGTTCCGCAGCGCGGGCAGTCGGCTCCGGCTCCGGCGCTACTGGCCGGGTGCGGAGGCGTGGCGGAGGGGCCTGCTGTCGGCTTAACCGACTCCTTGGCGGGCTGGCTGGGAGGCTCGGGGCTGGGCTCTAGTCTGGGGTCAGGACGGTCGGCCATGACAAACCGCTCGATCTTATCCCAGTTTTGCCGGCCGGCTGTCCCCGTCGCGAGGCCGCGCCGCATTTCCGCTGACTTGCTGGTTGGCAGCAGCTTGGGCGGGTCGGCCGTTCGGGTCCGCTCGGGTTCGCTCGGTCTGGCCGATGTCGTCCCGCTATACTGCCGGGACCTTTCAAGGAGGTCGCTCGTGAAGCTGTACTTCAGCCAAGGTGCTTGTTCCCTATCCCCCCACATCGTCCTGCGCGAAGCCGGTCTGCCGCACACGCTGGTTCGCGTCCATCTGCCGACCAAGAAAGTCGAAGACGGCAGCGACTTTCGCAGCATCAACCCCAAGGGCTATGTCCCCACCCTTGAGCTCGACGACGGGCAGATCCTGACCGAGGGGCCGGCGATTGTGCAGTACCTCGCCGACCTGCGGCCCGAAAGTGGCCTGGCCCCGCCGGCCGGGACGATGGCCCGCTATCGCCTGCAGGAGTGGCTCAACTTCATCTCGACCGAGATCCACAAGAGCTATAGCCCCCTGTTTGGCAACAAGGCGCCGGCCGAGTGGAAGCAGGTGGTGCGCGATACGCTGACCGCTCGCTACGACGTCGTGGCGGCCAGCCTGGGCGAAAAGCCGTACCTGATGGGCGAGACCTTCACCGCCGCCGATGCCTATCTGTTCACCGTCCTGCGCTGGTCGCGGCTCGTCGAGTTTGACCTGTCGCGGTGGCCCAACCTGGTCGCGTATCTAGAGCGGGTCAGCGCCCGCCCGGCCGTGAAAGCCGCGATGGAAGCCGAGCGGCCGGTCAAACACCCGAGCTAGCGCGCGAGATCTTGCGGCCCGCGCGGCGCGCTTCTGCGCTGTGCCCAGTCGGTGCGCCAGGGCGGCTGCCTGGGGCGCTGGCTTCCCGTGTGGCGACCCGGCCCCGCGCGACGGTGGCGTGACTGGGGGGGACGCGGCGCGGTACGATGACGGCGATGCTGTCGTTTGCGCTCGCGCTTGCCCTGGGGGGGCCTCCGATGATCGAAGTGACGTGCACCGGCGTCTGGCTTGGCAAGCCGCCGCTTAAGCGCTTGGACTTCGATGTCGTCCTGCGCAACCAAAGCCCGCGGCCGCGCTGGCTGTTTGTCCCGGGCACCGTCGGGTCATCGACGGCAGGGGGCGTGTACAGCGTCACCGTCTATGAGGGCGCGCTGTGGCAGGTCGGGGGCTCGGCAGGCGGCACCGCGGTGAAGCTAGCTGCGGGGGGCGAGGTCACGCTGAAGAACCTGGGCGTGCAAGTCTGGTACAGCGATCTGCCGCCCAAGATCACGCTGCCGCTGGTGCTGGCTGACGACATCACGGTCGGTGGCCGATCGATCACCGCGTTCGTCGGCACCGACGTCAGCGCAGCCGGTACGGTCGCGGCGCGGATCGATCGAATGAAGACGCGAGCCCTGGCCTGGAAGCAGACTGACCAGACGAAAAACGGCCTACCGCAAGAAGTCGCCATCGACTTCGTCGGCAAGGAAGACGCGACGCGCGTCGTCTGGCTGGTCGGCCAGCACGTCACCGTGACCGGCAAGGCAGAAGAGGCCAAGGAAGGCCCCGTGCTGATCACCGACGACGGAGAACATCTGTGGATCGACACCGTCAAGGGCTGGCCACGCGGCAAGCGGGTCAAGGTCAGCGGCCAGGTGAGGGTGAAACACGATCGACCAGTGTTCGTGCCGCAGCCCGGACAGCCGATCGCCGCCGGCGTCCCGGTCCCCGCTGGCACCGACCTCCGCGCCGCGTCGCAGCGACTGCTGATCGGTGATGCGCAGTGGACAACAGTGGACTAGGACGCGCGCCGCTTCACCGCGGCCGGGCGTGAGGGCTGCCGGGGGGCGATGGCTCGTTCCGCCGCCCCCAGGATCGCCGCAGGCAGCCTAGCCAGCAGCCAGCGCACGATTTCCTGAATCGTTGTCGCCCGTTGGCGGGCTTTGGGTGGGCTCTGTCGATCGGCTGACGCAGTTGGGCCGAGGGCTGCATCGAATAGAGTGTCGATTGCAACAAAGTATTGGGATCGCCACTCTAACTCGCGACTCTAGCTGGCGACTCGCTAGCGAGTCGTTCGGAGGGATGCATGCGTTCGTCTATCTGGCTCTCGGGGTCCATGTCTCGTCGGTGGTTTGATCGGTCCGCCCTGGCGGCGGTGGTGCTGACGTCATCGCTCTTGGCAAGCTGCGGCAAAAAAGATGTGCCGACCATCCCGGAGGAGATCGTGGGCTCGTGCCGCTTCTACAACGGCTTCGCGCGCGCCGATCAGTGCACCGACTATCACGGGGAATGGGCGCCCGATCAGGCACAGGCCGAGTGCGCGGGCTGGGGCGGCACGCTGACCATGGGACAGGCCTGCAACCTGCCCGAAGTGCTGGGCTACTGCGTGTTCCAGAAGGACGGGCTCTATTTCCGCACCAGCCTGCCTGGCAACGATCCCGGTGGCTGCGGCGGGGCCCAGCGCGGCTGCGAGTTCTTCGGCGGTGGAGCCTTCGATCCGGGGCCGGTCTGCGGCGGTGTCGACCCGGACGCCAGTCCAGGCATCATCGGGCCAGGGGTGTTCCAGCAGCCGACGCTGCGCTGCCAAGATCCCAAGCCGGGTGAGCCACCCGGGCGCTCGGCCGATGGCAAGGTCTGCACCTGGGAGATGATCTCGGGCGCGACGGAAGAGGGCAGGGCGTTCGTTGACTATGCAAGCTGCGATCGCGTCCGCACGCAGCGGCCGTACTACTCGGCGCCGCCGGCTCCCGAGGCCAGCCGTCCCGATCCGCGCATGTCAGACCCGGCCTATGTCGGCGAGCTGGGCTGGGTGAAAAAGCAGATCGAAGCCGCGGCCTGCGTTTGCTGCCACAGCACCTCGGCGCCCAAGGGGCCCTCGAACTGGTTCCTGGAGTCGCCGGGCAACTTCATCAACAGCTTCTACGACACCGGCATTGCCGAGGGGGCTGGCTGGATCACTTCGGTCGGCTTGGGCGCGTATCCGGCGGCGCAGAACAACGGCTTTTCGCGCGCGACGCCAGTCGACCCCAACCACAGCATCTTCCCAACCACCGATGACGCGCGCATGCGACGCTTCTTCGAAGCCGAGGCCGCGCTGCGTGGCCTGAGCCGCGAGCAATACGCCGGTCGCGTCGTCGCTGGTCCACTGGAGGATCAGCTGAAGTATCGCCCCGAGGCCTGCCAGCGCGGTGAAGGCGTGACGGCCGATGGTCGCGTGATCTGGCGCGGTGGGGGCGCGCGCTACGTCTACATCTTGTCGGCCGAGGCGAAGTCACCGACGGTTCCGCCGAACCTCGACCTGCCGGAAGGCACGCTGTGGCGCATCGACGTTCCCTTCGATGGACAGCCGGTGATGAGCGGCACCTTCCGCTATGGCGAGGTGCCCGCTGGGCTGACCCAGAAGCTGCCGCAGTCTGGCTCGCCGCCGGCTCTGCAGTCTGGCCAGCGCTACTACATCTACGTCAGCGCCGACGTCATCCAGCCGCTGACCCGCTGCCTGTTCACAGCCCCCTAGGCGACCCACCGGCCTGTGCGGGCTCAGGGGCGGGGGCGGGCATCCTGGCTGGGCGGCGGCGCGCAGTTTTCGTACAGTGAGACCCGGCCATGGCGCGAAAAACCGGTGACCGCAACCGTGACTTCGATGTGAAGCGCGAGCAGATCCTCGACGCACTGCAGGGGCGCCTGCTGGCCGACGATGCGCCGCGCGTCACGCTCAACGAGATGGCGGTGGTGGCCGGCGTCAGCCTGTCTTCCCTGCGGCATCACTTCGGCTCGCGCTCCGAACTTTACGCGGCGCTTCTGCAGCGCTATGGCCTGATCGGCAAGCGCTATCACGAACGCATCACGGCGCCGCCGGAAGGTCCGGTGCGCGAGTCGCTGGGCACCATGCTGCGGCTCATCCTGCAGGGGCTGCGGCATGGTGTCCTCGATCTGCACGCGGTGGGGTTGTCGGTCGGCATGCGCGATGATGTCGTCGGTCCCGCCTATCTGCGCGAGATCCTCGAACCCACTCTGCGCGCCGTCGAGACGCGTCTGGGGCAGTACGTCGAGCGCCGCGAGCTTGTCGCCTGCGATCTGCGCATCGCCGCGCTCTCTTTGCTCTCGCCGCTCTTGCTGGGCGCCGTCCATCAGCACGGACTGCGCGGCGATGGCGTGCGCCCGCTGTCACTTCCGGGCCTCTGCGATGAGATCCTCGATCGCTTCCTCCTCGCCTACGGCCGTCGTCGCCGTCGCCGCCTGCGCAGTGCCAGCGCGCGTCGGCCAAGCCGCGGGAAAAAGAGCTAGGTCAGCCGTCCCAGGTCGCCCGTGGCGCGCGTCGGCTGGCTAAGCTGCGACAAGGACTGGCGAATCTGACCGTCCCCCGGTGTAGGTGACAGGGAGAGCCCCGAGCAGAGACAATGGTCGACGTTCTGAACAGGGGGAACTCGACGATGTCACTTTCGAAGCGTTTGGTAGCGGAGCTTTTGGGGACGTGCTGGCTGGTGTTTGGTGGCTGTGGCGCAGCGGTGTTTGCAGCGGCCTTCCCGCACGTCGGCATTGGTTTGCTCGGTGTCTCGCTGGCCTTCGGCCTGACTGTCCTCACCATGGCGTATGCCATCGGGCACATCTCGGGCTGTCACTTGAACCCGGCGGTCACGCTGGGCTTGGTGACGGGCGGGCGTTTTCCCGTCAAAGAGCTTTTGCCGTATGTCCTGGCCCAGGTCGTCGGCGGGGCTCTGGGAGCAGCGATTCTTTACGCCATTGCCTCGGGAAAGGCGGACTTTTCGCTGGCTGGTGGCTTTGCTTCGAACGGCTACGGCGCGCACTCGCCGGGGTCGTATTCGATGCTGTCCGCGCTGGTGGCTGAGACGTTCCTGACCTTTATGTTTCTGGTCATCATCCTGGGCTCGACGCATGGCCGGGCGCCGTCGGGGTTTGCGCCGATTGCGATTGGCCTGGGCCTGACGCTGATTCACCTCATCGGCATCCCGATTACCAACCTGTCGGTGAACCCGGCGCGCAGCACCGGCACCGCGCTGTTTGTGCAGGGTTGGGCGCTGGCTCAGCTCTGGCTGTTCTGGCTGGC
>DAORCZ010000167.1:0-3378 GCA_035345735.1 Pseudomonadota bacterium
CTCTGCGCCGTCGCCGATCCGGCATTCTGTGCCGGAAGCGGTCCCCGCATCAGCGCGGCACAAGACAGCAGCGTCTGTGGCGGGGCCCTCCTTGCGCAGCTCTTGCCCGTCGGGTTGTGCACCTGTGGCGAGGTGGGCGGGGGTGATCTGCAGAGCGACTCGTTCGATAGCACGGTTGCGGCCTATGCCCCCGGCGGCCTGCGGGGCGACGTTGGGGTTCAGGGACTCCTCCGTTCCGAGGGGAACTGGGACCTGGGCGGCGCGCTCCTTGCGACTTCAGCGAGCGGCGTGCAGGTGCGGACGCTCTTGCGCAGCCAGGGGCCGCTGCAGGTCCAGGGGCCGCTGACCGGCGCCAGCGTGGTTGCTCAGGCCGATGCCGGTGTCGGCGGCAATATTCAACTCGTGAACCTGCGGGTCGATGGCACCCTGACCACCCCGGCCACCAGCAGCATCGTCGTCAGTGGCCAGAACCAAGTCGCGGCCAGCGCACAGCAGGCCGTCCGCGTGCCCGCGCCTTGCCCCTGCGAGCTAGACCCGTATGTCTCAGCCCCCATCAATGAGCTGCAAGCGCGCAACGACGACGCGGCCCTGGGCCTGAGCCGCGGTCAGTTCGAGCTCTACAGCGGCGACGTCACGATCACGCTGCCTTGTGGCCGTTACTATTTTTCGCGCATCGCCGGGGACGGGAGCTTGCGGCTGCGCATCCTCGGGCGGGTCGAGCTCGCCATCGGGGGGGGCATGGCCATCGGCGGCGGCTTTACCGTCGCGCTCGATCCGGCGGCCGAGCTGGATTTTTATGTCCATGGGGATGTCGCGGTTGCCGGCCCGGTCGCGCTCGGCGATCCGCAGGCCCCGTCGCGCCTGCGCTGGTTCCCCGGGGGCGTCGACGGCATCGCCCTGTCCGGCGGGGGCTACATCAGCGCGGCCGTCTTGGGTCGCCGCCGTGCCTGGATGAGCAGCCAACAAATCGACGTCTACGGCGCGATGGTTCTCGACACCGCCCAGATCAACGCCGCCCTGCGCATTCACCGCGACCTCGCGATCGAGCACCTCGGCGGCGGCTGCCGCTAGTGCATCGATGCGGCGCCTGGCGCTGTCGTCATTCCAGCGGCCTTCGGCTGCAGCACGGCGATTGTCAAGTCCAGCTGGACAATCTGAGCTGTGCGACCGGCCTACTCAGCCGTCGTCGCTAACGCAGCCTAGCTGAACCAACTTCACGCAGTCCTAAAGCCGGCTTAGGCCAGCGACTGCAGCTTGGTCGTGTCGTGCGTGACGAGAAGGAACAGCGTGAACAGGTGGCGGGCGGTGCGGTGGTCGGGGACGATGCGCGTCGAGTGGCGGATGATGAGATCGGCGGCGTCGTTGTGCATCAGCTTGCGCGCGATATCCAGCGCTTCGACCTGCGGCGAATAGGCGCCGATCCCCATGCTGGAGATCGCGGTCAAGAGCGAGAAGTACTCGCGAAACACTGGGGCGATGACGCCGCGCGACAGCTCGATCAGCCCACGCTCATCGCCGCGCTCGTCGTGAAAGGCGACCCGCAGGGCGGTCGGCTCGACGGTGACGTAGGCGCGCAGCGAGCTGGCGGCGGGCTCCCCCGGGGCGAGCTGCTGCTCGCAGCGACTGTCGTGCAAGAGCTCGGTGATGGTCTGCTGCCACTCGGCGCGGCGGGCTCGCGTGGCGCAGCCCCAGGTCACGTCATCGATGAAGACGTCGGTCAGGCTCAGGGCGGAAACCCGTCGCTCCGGAGCCTCGGTGGGCTTGTCTCTACTGGGTGCCATCGCGGATTCGCTGCGCTTGCCCCAGCTTAGCCCGGTGGGCCGACGCAGGAGGCAATATTGAAGAACAGGTACTCCAGCAGTCGCTCCTGCGGCGCCAGCTTGCTGCCACAGTTGTTGGGCCAGCGCGCCGTGTCGCTGACGACCGCGTTTGGTTCGGTGTTGTAGGTCGAGTAGTGCAGGCGACCACAGCTCTTGTAGTCCAGCGTCACGGTCTGTGGCCGATTGCCGAAGCTCATCGCCGGACCGTCGACCCAGACCTTGGTCTTGCCATCGGCGTTGTCGCTGACCTTGTTGATGACGACGAAGCTGTAGTCGACGCGGACGCGATCGTTGCGATCGATGATGCTGGGGAACTGCGCCAGCCAGCGCGCCATCTCGGGATCGAGCACCTTGTACTGACCGCCGTAGAAGTTGTACGAGTCGGCGCTCATTGCAAGCTCGGGCCCGGCCATGCACATCGGGGCGCCGCCCGTCTTCTGCGGCTCGAAGCAGAGGTAGGGCGCAAACTCCGGCACCTGCTCGATGACGTCGTAGGCCCAGTCGGTGACGTACAGGCGTCCGCCGCGGCCAACGTAGCGTTCAAGGTTCTGCTGCACACCGCGCGCGCCGATCAGCGACTGGAACTGGTTGTCGGTGCAGTTGACGACGACGATGTGATAGTTGTTCAGCGTTTTTTCGTCGGTGAACAGCGTGCCGCTCTCGGCGATGGGGGGCGGGTTGCGCGTGCCGAGCGCGCGGCCGTTGTACATGTCCAGCTCATCGATGCCGATGCGCTTGAGCACGCACTCGATCTGATCGTTGTCCCCGCTGACCACGGCGATGCGCGGGATGCGATCCTGCGGCGACAGCTCATTGTTGCGCCGCGGCAAGCGCACGCCGCGCATCGAGGTTCCGTTGTCGTAGGGAATGGTCTGGCTGACACACGGCGTCGCTTCGACCTGCACCACGCGCTGAAAGCGACCCAGGCGCAGCACGACGGGGAAGGTACCGGCCGGGACGCCGCGCAGGCTGAAGCTGCCATCAAAGGCCGTCGTCGCGGTGGTCACCGAATAGGGCAGGTTGTTGCAGAGATCGCAGGTCAGGCCGGTGGGAAACTCGGGGACGGCATCGACGGGCACGAAGACCGTGGCACCGGGGACGGGATCGGTGCCG
This sequence comes from Pseudomonadota bacterium, assembly GCA_035345735.1. Classification (GTDB taxonomy): domain Bacteria; phylum Myxococcota_A; class Polyangia; order Palsa-1104; family JAEUJZ01; genus JAEUJZ01. The sequence continues at coordinate 2,934 of DAORCZ010000167.1, forward strand.
TTGGGGGCGAACAGGCGGCCGGTGATCTCGGTGGTGTCGGTCCCGCTGCACTTGGGCACCTGGCAGAAGCGACCGCGGCAACCTGCGCCGGCCATGTCTTCGCGGCCCGATGGCTTCGCGAGGTCGCCTCTGTCGGTATCGTCGCCGACGTCGTTTAGCCGCTCTGCATTGCAGCCCAGCACCAGCGCCAGCACGACAAGGCCAGCGCAGACAGGAACGCGCGCGACCGAAACAAAAGAGGAGTGGAGGCGGGGCATGACAGCGACCTCACGGAAGGGGTGAGCGAGACGGCCGGCACCGTAACGCAAGCCGGCCCCCCTGTCACGCCTCTTGCAGAGGACGGCCCCCCGTCGCTGCGCTGGGCTTACTTGGCGGGAATCAGGCCCAGGCGCTCGCGCACTTCGGCCATCGTGGTCTGCGCGATCCGGCGGGCCCGCGCCGCGCC
>DAORCZ010000167.1:3478-11345 GCA_035345735.1 Pseudomonadota bacterium
GGTGTCCGGATCGTCGCCAATCGCGATGTAGTTGCCCAGCGACTTCGACATCTTCTGCTTGCCGTCTAGCCCCAGGATGCGCAGCGGTTCTTTATGCAGCGGCATCGGCTCGGCGAAGGTCTGACCGAAGCGATTGTTGAAGCGACGCACGATCTCGCGCGTCAGCTCCAGGTGCTGGATCTGATCTTCTCCGACGGGAACGTGGGTGGCTTTGTAGAGCAGGATGTCGGCCGCCATCAGCACCGGATAGGTGAACAGGCCGCAGTTGATGTAGTCGGCGCGCTCGCTCTTTTCTTTGAACTGCGTCATCCGCGACAGCTCGCCATACGGCGCCACCGTCGCCAGGATCCAGGCCAGCTCGCTGTGCTCGGGAACGTGCGACTGCACGAACAGCGTGGCCCGCTCGGGATCAATGCCGCAAGCCACAAGCTCGATCGCCATCTCGCGCACGCGGGCTGGCAGCCCCGCTGGGTCATAGCTCTGCGTCAGGGCGTGCAGATCGACGATGCAGTACAGGCAGCGATACTGCTCCTGCAGCCGCACCCAGTCGCGCACCGCGCCCAGATAGTTGCCGATGTGGAATCCCCCCGAGGGCTGAATGCCCGAGAGCACGGTCGCTGGGCTGCTCTTGCTCGGGGTCGGGCTGGGCGATGGCGAGGGATTCGCAGAGTCGGGTGTCGTCGCGGTCGTCGTCGTGGTTGTCATGATCGTCCTTGCGAATATCGCCCCGCTGGCGCGCTTGTCAAAAAGCCGTGCTGCGCTTAGCGTCGCCCCATGGACTCTGGCGAACGTCGACAGCTGCTGCTGCTCCTGCGGGACGGGGCGGCCGGCGCGGCGTTGGCCCGCGAGCTACGCGAGTATGGCTATTCGGTCCACACGGCCAGCGATGTGCCAGGCGCCGAGGCCGTGCTGCGCGGCCAGCCGATCGATCTCGTCCTGTGCGATGGGGCAGACGGGTTACCCGCGCAGATCCTGTCGCGCGTCTTGGGCGGCGCGACGCTGATTGTCCTGGGTACGTCGGGGCTATCCCCCTCCCAGTGCACCGCGGCGGCGACGGTTGCTCTGCGCGCCGGAGCGTACGACTACCTGCCTCCCCCGCATCGTCCCGCCGATATCGTGTTGGCGTTGCACAAAGCGGCGGCCCGCGAGGCAGCGCGCGGCGATCTCTTGCAAGCTGCGACTGCGGCCCGCTTCCTGCCGACGACGCCTGGCCCAACACTGGGCCCAGCTCCGGGCCCAACCGCTGATCCGGCCCCCGACCCGAGCGGGGCGGTACGGAAAGGGGCGAGCGGCGGTGCGACGTCGGAGACCTTGCCTCCTCCGGGCATGCTGATGGTGTCGCGCAGCATGGTGTCGTTGCTCGGCAAGCTGCGGCGCGTCGCCGCGCACGACACCACGGTGCTGCTCACTGGTGAGTCGGGCACCGGCAAGGAAGTGCTGGCCCGCGCGCTGCACAGCTATTCGCCGCGTCGGGGCGGGCCATTTCGCGCCGTCAACTGCGGTGCTTTGCCCGAGACGCTGCTGGAGAGCCTGCTGTTTGGTCATCGTCGCGGAGCCTTCACCGATGCGGTACGCGATCAGCGCGGCCTGCTCGTCGACGCCGATCAAGGGACGCTATTTCTCGACGAGATCGCCGAGCTCTCGCCGCACCTGCAGGTCAAGCTTTTGCGCGTGCTGCAGAGCCATCGCGATCCCGAAAATCCCACGGCACCGCCCTATCAGCTGGTGCAGCCACTGGGGGCCGAGGCGCACGAGGCGGTGCGCGTCCATGTTCGGATCGTCGCAGCGACCCTGCGCGATCTTGAAGTCGAAGTCGCCGCTGGGCGCTTCCGGCAGGACTTGTTCTATCGCTTATCCGTCGTGCCCCTGCACGTCCCGCCACTTCGCGAGCGCACCGACGACATCTTACCGCTGGCCCAGCTGTTTCTGCGCCGCACCGCGCTGCGGCTGCAGCGTCCCCTGTCGGGCTTCACGAGGGCCGCGCAGGACCTTCTTTGCCGTCAGAGCTGGCCGGGCAACGTGCGCCAATTAGAGAACACCATCGAGCGAGCCGCGGTGCTGGCCGAGCCTGGTGTGACGGTGCTCGACGCCGCCGACTTGCCACTGCCACTCGCCGTCAGCGACGCTGGCTCAGATGAAAAGCCGGGGCTCGATTGGGCGCGCGCCCTGGGCTTGACCGAAGACGATCTGTCGCTGAAACACGCCCAGGCTCGCCTGGAAGCCCTGCTGATCCGTCGGGCGCTCCTGCGGACTCGCGGCAATCGCTCGGCGGCGGCGCGCCTGCTTGAGCTCTCACCGCGCGCGCTCTTGTACAAGCTGCGCGAGCTAGAGGGCGAGGTCCCCGCGCCGAGCCCAGCATCCCCCAGCGATGAGCCGTCCTCCGCCGGGCTGAACACCGCCGCCTCGGGGCGGACCGATGCCCCCAAAAGGGGGGCCGGACCGGGTGACGGGCGGACCGACCGCCCAGAGCCGGGGGCGCAAGCGGGCCGTCCGGATAGTCTGGGCCATACGAAGCGCTCCCGACGCAGTCGAGTCGAGGATTGACGGCGACTACCCAAGAACAGTACAAAAGATGCATGTTCCGCGATAATTTGCGCCGCATTGTCGAGCAGACTCAGGGTGGACTTGCAGCTCTGCTCATGGGCTTCGATGGCATCCCGGTCGAGACCTTTGTCGCCGAGGCCAAGAAGATCGATATCCAGACGGTGGGCATGGAGTTCAGCCACATCCTGGGCCAGGTGCGTAAGGCCGCCGAAGGCCTGGATTCGGGCAGCATCGAGGATGTCACCTTCCGCGCTGAGAAGATGACCATCCTCATCCGCATCCTGACCAAGGACTACTTCTTGGCCGTCGCTGTTGCGCCCAATGGCATCCCGGGCAAGGGGCGCTATCTGATGCGCATCACGGCGCCCAAGCTGCAAGCCGATCTGTAGGTCGGTCGGGAGGAGGGTTCGCCGCTCAGCCGGCCTCTTCTGAGGCGCTCGGCCGGTGCGGCGGCCTGCGTCTACGGAATCGGCACGCGATAGACGTCGAAGCCGATCTGTCCGTGGACGGTCAGGGCGATGACTTCGTTCTGCCCGGGGATGCGCACGAAGTCGCGGGCGCTGTCGATGACCCAGCGTGCCTCACGCTGATCTTCGTCGATGAGGATCATGCGGTTGTAGATGCCGCGACCGGCTGCGTTGCTGATCGCCACGATCTTGCCAGGACGCATTTCCAAGAACTGGCGGACGTTCTTGGCGAGCAAGAGCGGCCGTTCGCTGTCGCGGGCGATGAGGCGAGCGGACATAAGCTCGCCGCTGTTGTCAGAGCGAGCGGCGTTTTCCTGCCAGCGGATGCGCGCCCGATCAGCGCTCTTGGGATCGCCGGCATCGATGGAGAACGTCGGCCGCCGACCCCGGTTCATGAAGCGCCAGTCCCCCAGCCAGCCATCGCCGATGCCCGCGCCATAGGTCAAGGGCGGGTCGCTGCTGTACAGCGGCTCGCCGGCCGGGCTGAGTCCGTAAAGCTGGCCCACCGGCGCGGGGATCAGCAGTCGGTTGGTGCCGCTCTCGCTCTGTTCGCGCACGCCATCGGCTCGCAGATACAGGACACCATCCGCGGAGAGTCGCAGGATGCTGGGGCTGCAAGGGCTGCTGTCGAGCATCTGTGGATCGAGGGTGGTGATCGGCAGGCGAACCAGGCCGCGCATGCCGCAGAAGTAGAGGACGCGGTTTTTGCTATCGAGGATCACGTCGCGATCGAACGTCCCCAGTGCATGGTCAGCCATTCTTCTCGTCGAGTGAACGACGAGCTGATCTTCGGCATCCTGCGTGAAGAAGTATTCGCCGCGCGGCTCGAAGAAGAAGCGTCCCTTTTCGAAAGGTAGCTTGGGATCGACGCCGGCTGGCATCGGCAGATCGCGTGAGAAGCTGCCATCGCTGCGCCGCACAAGAACGGTCATCTTGGGGTTCTTGGCGGCGATATAGGCAAAGGCGCTGTCGTTTCCCGCTGCCAGCAGCACGCCGTCACCGGCGGGCAGCGTAAAGTCGCCGATGGCGGCTGCCACCCCGGGGCGCCGAAGCTGTAACCCGACGGCTGCCTTGCCGTCGCCCGGTCGGGAAAGGAGATACAGCATCGATCCGCCCGGCAGGATCTGATCCGCGCTCCAAGTCTCGGTAGCACCGTCGCTGAGGTGGACCAGGCGGAAGGTATCGGGCCATTTTTCTGGCGGGGGCCAGGTCTCGGGCTGGGCCTGCGCCATCGCCACCCAAAAATCGTCGCGCTCTGGCGTTGCCGCGGCCCCCTGCACCAGCACGGCGGTGCGGGCCGGACCCAGATCCTCGTTGAGCTTCTGGTACGCCTCCTTCGGCACCGGATCGCCGACCAGCGTCACGTCGGCCGCTGCCTCGTCAAACGTGTAGGCGCAGGCACCGCCCGACAGCACAGCGGCAAGAACGGCAGCTAGGGATGGCAGGGACAACACGCGAGGCGACACACTCGGACGGTAGCACGGGCCGAGCTCGCTTTACCGCCCGGCCTACGCGGCGATTGACACCGCAGAGGCCGCCACGCACTCTCATCTGCGTGCAGGTCTACATCATTCGACACGGCCACGCGATCGATGAAGGTCCCGGGCTCTCCGACGAGCATCGCTACCTGACGAAGAAGGGCCGCAAGGTGGTCCGCGAGGTGGGGCGCGTGCTGCGCGACCTCGGCGTCGAGTTCGATGCCATCCTCACCAGCCCGCTGGTCCGCGCGACGCAGACCGCTGAGCTGATCGCAGAGCGCACCGACTACGTGGATGTGATCGAGGCGCTGCCCGCCTTGGCGCCCGGCATCCCGCCGCGCATCGTTGCCAATGAACTGCCGTCGCGTGGGGTGCGCGTCGCGGTGGTCGGGCACGAGCCGGGGTTGTCGATGCTCGGCGCCTATCTGACCGGTCGCCCGGCGTTTCCCCCGCTGCGCAAAGCGCAAGTGAGTGTCGTCGAAGATGGCCGCCCGCTGTGGTTCATCCATCCCGATACGCTGGAAAAAGATCGCCTGATCCTCGCCTAGTACCCGGCGTCTTTTGGTCCAGTGGCTGCCAGTTTCTCGACGTAGCGCGCCAGCACGTGCAGCGTGACTCGCCAATAAAATTCCAGGTGTTTATAGATAGATTCCGTGGGGAATTGGCTTATGACTAATTTTAAATGAGTGACCGCGGATTCCGGCGATATGCAGAAATCGAAGATCGAATAATTTTCTGGCTTATCGTGGAGTCGAGAGATCGAGCTTAACTGGCTATAGGTCAGTCGCTGCAGCGGCTCGCAGTGCAGCACGCGGCCGCGGTTCTCGAACGGGATGTGGTGAAAGCCGGTGATGCGGAAGGGGCCGCCGACGGTCCAGTCGGTCTCGATGTTCAGTCGCAGCTCGGGCACGGCCATCCAGATTGCCATGTGCTGCGGATCGGTCAGGGCCTGCCACAAGGCGGTCGGAGGGGCGTGGACTGGCTGGCTGAACTCGATGCGCTCGGGGAGCACGCGCTAGTCCTGCTTGTCGTCGAGGATGCGGGCGCAGGCGGCGTCGCAGTCTTCCTGGCTTTCGCCCTCTTCACCGGCCGCGGACTCGGTACCGATGACGGTGCGGTAGTAGGCGCTGCCGGCAAAGCGGGCCAGGGCGCGGCGCCGGCGCTCTAGCACGGTGCGGTCCGTCCCATCGGCCACCTTGGCCAGCGCTGAGTGCGAGACGTCGAGGTCGCGGGCGCACAAGAGACCCGCGCGATCCGCGCTGATGTCGGCTCGACGAGCCCAGGCGGCCAGCGACAGCGTGGCCGGTCGTACCGCCCAGCGCACCAGCGTGCTTCTGGCGTGGGTCAGGTAGTGCAGCGCGGTACCGAAGGGGACATGGCCGTTTTGGATGCGGCCACACTCGCGCCCCAGCACATCCAGGATCTCCGCGTCGCTGAGCTTGTCGAGCAGGCCCTGGGCGAGGACGATGCAGCACTCCTCGTCGGTGCCCAAGGTCAGCACGCCACCTGGCTGCGGGGTCACAAAGACCGCCGGGGTGGCGATGTGCAGGATCTCGGCGCAGCGGCGCGCGGCCTTGTAGACGGGGGCATAGCGTTCAAGGCTGGCGCGCAGGGCCGGGCCCAAGAGCTCGGCTCGCGCCACCTGTCCCCACAGCCGAACCGTCTCGTCGAGCGCCAGCTGCACCGGGCGCAGCTTGTCGAGCGTCCGCAAGAGCCGCACGTCTCCGGGATAGGCGTAGGCGGCACCCTCGCGCACCTGCGCGGCACGCAGGCCCTTGCGACGGGCGACATAGCGCTGAAAGTCGAAGTCGATGGCGGGCATGTCCCCGACAATAGCGGGTTTCGACGACGAATTGAAGCCCGCGGCCAGGCACGGGGCAGAGCCAGCGCGGCGCCGCCGGCTTCACGGCGGACCCGCCGGCCGACCGCGGGCTCTGCGCTGCATCGGGCGGCGATGGAGTTTAGATGTGAACTTAAATAAGCGATCAAGCAGAAAATTCGTAGTTAATTTGCGTATTTAATGTTTATTAATTAAACTCCTCTGGCGAGATTGCCCCGCCCTCGAACCCCCAGTTAACATCGAGGGCTAGGGATCTCCACATGACCGCCAAGCCGCCCTCGACCCGCGACCAGAATGAAGCCTCCAGCGCACCGTTGCCACCCCGTCTTGTGCACGCGCTCGCGTTCGCGCGGGCGGCTACGCGATCCAAAACCCTGCTCGCAGTTGCGGCGCTGGCGGGGCTTACGCGCTGGCCGAGCTTTGCGGACTGGCTGAGCGGGTTCCCAGCGTTCAATCCGGCCCCACTCGGCACGCTGTTCGTCCCGCCGTTCACCAACAACTGGCGCAGCTTCACGGCCGCCTCCCCTGGCGTGGCGCTGGCGACCCTTGGGCTGTCGCTGCTCACGCAGGGCGTGCTGATTGCGCTGACGCACCAATTTCTGTTCGGTCGCAAGCTGGAGCCGGCGGCCGCACTGCGGGACGGGATCCGCGCGCTGCCCCGGCTGGGCTGGCTGCTCGCTATGACGCTCCTGGGTTCACCGCTTCTGGCGATGATCGCGGCGGTGATCCTGCTGCCGATCTATTTGCTCGACCGGCTGCTCGGCGGGAGCGGCGCCGCGGCGCTGGCCAGCACCTTGGGCCCGCAGCTTGCGTCGCTGCTGCACCTCGTCGGCTTTGAGCTATCGCCCAGGAATGCGCAGTTTTGGGCCCCCTCGGCCTTTGTCTGGGGCTGCGCGGCTTTCCTGCTCTATCCCTGGCTGCGGCTCGCGGTGCGCGGGCTGATCTACGACTACAGCCCGGAGCGCGCCCGAACTGACCAGCCCGGCGAGCGGGTCGAGGTGCAGCGCAGCGTGCCGGTCGTCTACATGGGCCACAACTATCAGCTCGCGCTGACCAGCCACTACTACGCCGGTCGCTATTCCGAGAAGGATCGCATGGTCGACCGCGGCCTGGCGGCGCTCCTCGACCAGCGCGGCTTGGCGTTTACGATCTTCGCAGTCAGCCTTGGCATTGATCTCTTGGTCGGCCCGCTGGCCGGCAAGGTCGGCGTGGTGACGATCGGCTGGCTGCTGCCGGCCCAGTACGTCGAACAGGCAGGCTATATGCCGTACCACGGAGCGCGGGCCCTGTTTGGCATAGTCGGCTTGGCTCTGGGGACGTACGCGGTGCTGTGGAAGACGATGCTGTGGACTTTTCTGTACCACAGCCGGCGGGTTCGCGACGGCGAGTGACGTCGGGGGCGGTTCGGCGCTGGGGGGCGGGGGCGGCTTCGGCCAGCCGCAAGGTGTCGCGGCTAGGAGGCGGGAGTGTTCGCCTGCTCGGCACGCTTGGCGGGAGCAAGGCGCAGATCGGAAGTCAGCCAGGCCCCGCCAGTCTTC
>DAORCZ010000168.1:0-11308 GCA_035345735.1 Pseudomonadota bacterium
AACGACGCAGACGGGGCTGGATGGGCAAAGGGATGGGGTCACGAATTGAGGGGACGCTGACCTAGGGCAGGCTCTGGCAGCGGCGCAGCAGGTGCTCGATTTCGGTCGGGTCGGCGTCGGGGTGGTGATAGAGCGAGCGCAGGATGTCACAGCCGTAGCGGCGCAGCGTGTCGGGATCGAAGGCGTGCACCAGGACCTGACCATCGCGGCCCGCGGTGACGGCGTAGCGGCCGTCGGGTGAGAACTCGCCGGTCGACACCGGGCCGCTGTGGCCGGTGAGCACCAGGAGCTGCGCACCGGTGCGCGCGTCCCACAGGCGGGCGGTCATGTCGGCGCCGGCGGTGATGATCTTGCTGTCGTCCTGCGAGTAGACGGCGTGGCGAACCCAGCCGACGTGACCGCGTAGCGTCAGGGCTCGACTTTCGCGCAGCACGGGATTGCCCAGCGGACTCATCGCGCCGGTCGGGATCAGATCCCAGACCACGGCGGTGCGGTCGCGGCTGGCGGTGAGGATGCGCTTGCCATCCTGCGAATAGACGGCGTGGCGCACCCAGTCGCCATGGCCCGCCAAGCGACCTAGCTCGGCCCCGTCGGAGACGCGGAAGCGACGCGAGGTCTGATCTTCGCTGGCGGTCAACACCTCGCGGCCGTCGGCGGAGAACACGGCGGAGGTGACCGCGCCCTCGTGTCCGACGAGTGCCGTCGAGCTTCCCCACTGCGGGCCGCTCCAGATGCGGGCAGTTTTGTCTTTGGAGGCAGTGACGATCATCTCGCCATTGGGGGAAAAAGCGGCCGAGCGAATCCAGTCCTTGTGGCCGGTCAGCGTGGCCAAGAGCCGGCCGCTGTCGGCGTTCCAGACTCGTGCGGTGTGATCCATGCTGGCGGTGACGATGAAGCGACCATCGCGGCTGTAGGCGGCGGAGTTCACCCACTCGGGGTGACCGCGCAGCTCAAGTCGCAGCAGGCCGCTTTGCAGATCCCAGATGCGCCCGGTGCCGTCGGCGCTGGCGCTGAGCACGAGACGCTGGCCGGGCACTGGCGAGAACACCGCCGAGCGCACCCAGTCGTTGTGGGCGCCGATGCGAATATGCGGTCGCCGCTTGGGCTGCCACAGGCGCACGGTGCCGTCCTGGCTGAGCGTGGCGATGCTGTCACCGTCGGGCGAATAGATGGCGGTGAGCAGGCGGTCGGTGTGGGCCTCCAGCGAGAGCAGCGGCTGGCCGGTCTGCACATCCCAGATGCGCGCCGTGTTGTCTTCGCTGGCGGTGAGGATCTGGCGGCGATCGGGGGACTCGTCGATCGAAGTGATCGGGCCGGCGTGCCCGAGCAGGGTGCGGATCTTCTGACCGGTCTCGGGATCCCAGAGGATGACGCTGTTGTCTTCGCCGGCGGTAAACAAGCGCTGCCCGTCCTGCGAGAAGACGGCGACGCGTACCTCGCCACGGTGGCCATCGCTCTGCTTGGCCAGGGCCTTGGCTTCGCGCAGCGCGTCCGAGGCCTGCGACGGCCCGATGGCCCGCAAGAGCACGCCGGTCTCGGCATCGAAGATGCGCACCAGCTGATCACGGCAGGCCGTGACAATGCGGTGTCCCGACGGAGAATAGCGCGCCGAAAACACCGGGTCCTTGTGCGGCAGCGAGAGCAGGAGCTTGCGCTCTTCGACATCGTAGACGCGCACCACGTGATCCTGCCCAGCGGTAATCAGCGTCGAGCCATCCGGCGAGAGATCGAGCGACAGGATGCCGCGATCGGATTCCTTCTTGATCGAGGCCTTGGCCTGATCCGCGCCTTCATCGCTCTTTTCCAACTGCGGCCAGGTGATGGTGGTTAGCGCGGCTTCGGTGTTGCTGTCCCATAGGTTGGCGACGCGATCGTCGCCTGCACTCAGGATGACGTCGCCCTGACGGGCGTAGCTGACGAAGTTGAGTGGCTTGTCGTGTTTGCGTACGGTCAGCGTGCGCGGGTTCGGCGGCGCCGTCTTGCTGGCGGCTTTGTCGCCGACGTTGGGGGGCCGTCGCAGATCCCAGATCGCCAAGGTGCCGTCCTGCATGCCCGACAGCAGGTGATTGCCGTCGGGTGAAAAGGCGATGGCACGAATATTGGCCTGCGCTTGAATGGTCGCCGCATCGGGCACGGTTGCAGCGTCAAGCTGTCCCAGCAGGCGCGAGGGCAGGAGCACCATGCTCACCTGATACAGGCCTTCCCAGGTCGGCCCCAGCTCGCGGCTGTCCTCGGTCGCTTCCATCGCCAGGAGCAGCGCCGAGATGCCCTGACCGGGTTGTCCGGCGAGGGCAGCGGCGCTGCTGCTCTGGGCCAGGTGCTTGGCTTGGCGCGCGCGATCGAACGACACCACGAAGACCAACAGGCCCATGACGGTCGCGACACAGGCGATGAGCAGGGCGACGAGCAGCCAACCGCGGCGACTGCTCTGCATGCTGCGCTCGGACAGCCGCTCGGAAAGCTCGCGGCGCTCGAAGGCTTCGCAGGCGGCGAGAAACTCTTCCTGTTCACGATTCAAGACCGGTTCGCTGGCCGCCCGCAGCGCTCGCAGTTTGTCGAGATCGCGCTTCTGCCACAGCCAACGAGACGCGCGCCGATCCTCGCGGTAGCGGTCGATGGCCACGTCGAGCCGGGCGAGGAACTGCACCTGCTCCAGATCGTTTTTGAGCCAGGTCGACAACATGCCCCAGCTCTTGGGGATGACGTCGTGGGCCAGCGTGACCTCGTCGTCCTCTGTGATCTGCAGCAGGCCAGCCGGCTGCAGCTTCTCGAAGGCGCGGCTGAAATGCAGTACCAGCGCTCGCGTTCCGCTTTCGTCGTGGCCGGCTGGGATCAGCTCGGCCAGCGGACGCTTGCGGCGCGCCACCCCGTGTCCTCCCTCGGACGGGCGGAGCAGCCGCAGGAACAGGCGCTGGGCGCGGACGCGTTCGCTGTCATCTTCGAGCGCTTTGTAGAGCGAGTTGGCCCAGTCGGACAGCGCACCCTCGATACCACCGACGTGACGCAGCGCGACCAAGCCGTCGCGGCCCGAGGCCAGGTCGACCCATAGCCGATGCAGCGTGAACTGCAGGAGCGGCAGGCCATGCGGCAGGCCGGCGGTCTTCTGCACCAGCTCCTCGACAAACTCAGGGGCCAGGCGATGGCCGGCGCGCTGGGCCGGCGAGGCGATGACCTCGGCAAGCTGCGCCCGATCGAGCATCGGCAGGGTGTAGCTCTCGGCGGCGCACAGGCGAGCGAGCTCGGGAAACTGGGTCAAGCTCTCGACGAAATCGCTGCGGATCACCAGGAGGACGAAGATCGGCTGGCTGCCCGTCGCCGCTTCCAGCAGGCGGCTCGCAAGCTGCGACGCTTCCTTGGGCGACCGGCACATGGTGAACAGCTCTTCGAACTGATCGATGGCGATGACGGTTAGCGGGCTGCCGTCGCTGCCGCTGATACGCTGGCAGGCCGTGATCAGGCCGCCAGGCTGGCGCAGGATCTCATAGACGGCGTCGCTGCTGAGCGATCCGCCGCTGCTGCGTGACAGGGCCGCCGACAAGCTGACCAGGGGGCGCTCACCGGGGGCACTCACCACGATGTGCTTGCGTGAGATCTGCGGCAGATCATCGGTCTGGCCGCTGCTGCTCTCTTTGGGCGAGTCAGAAGTCTTGTCGGCGGGTCGCTCGTCGCGGGCTTGGCTGGCCTTGCTGCTCGTCGCCGGCTGCAGAAACGAAGCCAAGAGGCCGGCGCGCAGGAACGAGGTCTTGCCGCAGCCCAGGGCCCCGACGATCGGCAGCAGGCGGCGGGCCGGCTCACCGCGCAAGAGGCCTTGGATCCGCGCCCGCACCTCGCCGAGCACCGCCCGACGGCCCAGCAGCTGATCGGCGTGCTCGAGCTCGAAAGGCAGGAGGCCGCGGTACGGGTTCTTGGCGTTCAGCGCGTGCTGCTGATTCGTGTTGCCGCGCAGGGCTCGCCAGACCGCGTCCGCCCCCGCTTCCCCAAGCAGCAGACTGACGCGCCCCTCGCGATTCATCGCGGCGGTGAAGCGGGCGTGAATGGCGGCGAACTTCTCGACGCAGAAGGCGTCAAACTCGTCTGCCGAGCGCAGCTGACTGAGCAGCGCGAGGCGCACTTCCGAAAGCGGTATGCCGGAAAGTGTCTGTGACACGGCCAAGAGTCCCCCCAAGACGCAAACTAGTGGCTGGCTGCGGCGCTTGTCGCACTCTCCTCAGCCGGTAGGTTTCCCGTATAGATTGGCGCATCGGCCGGTAGTGCCCGTTCCCACTTGGCGACGACCACCGAGGCCATGCAGTTGCCCAGGACGTTCACCGTCGTGCGGGCCATGTCCATCACCGCATCGACGCTGAGGATGGTCGCGATCCACTCGACCTTGAGTCCGAACTGTGCGCAGGTCGAAGCCAAGACCACCAGGCTTGCCCGCGGCACCGCCGCCACGCCCTTGCTGGCCACGAGCAGCGTCAGCATCATCACGATCTGCGTCGAGACCGGCAGCGTCATCTGCGTCGCCTGGGCGATGAACATCGCCGCCAGCGCCATATACAGCGTCGAGCCGGTCAGGTTGAAGCTGTAGCCGGCGGGCAGCACGAAGCCGACGATATGCGGCGGCACGCCCAGCCGCTCCATCGCCTTGATGGCCTTGGGCAGCGCTGACTCCGACGACGAGGTCGAAAAGGCCAAGAGCAGCGACTCGCGCAGCGCCGACAGCGTGGTGCCCAGGCGAATGCCGGTCGTGAACTTCATCTGCAAGAGGTGCAGGCTGACGAAGATCACCAGCGCCAGGTACAGCGCGCCAACCAGCTTGGCCAGCTGCAGGATCACGCCCAGACCCTGCTCGCCGACGGCAGCCGCCATCGCCGCAGCTACACCAACTGGCGCCATTTTCATGACGTAGTCGGTCATCTTGAACATTGCATCGGCGACGCCGCGCAGCGAGTCGAGCACTGGCCGGCCGCGCTCGCCAATCGCCGACAGCGACACCGCGAACATCACCGAGAAGAAAACGATCTGCAGCACGGCATTTTCGGCCAGCGCGGCGAAGATGCTGTCGGGCACCACCTGCTCGAAGAACGACTTGGCCGCCGTCGGGGGGGTGAACGAAACGCCCGCCCGCTGCACCGCGCCGAGGCCCGGCTTGATGGTGTTGGCGATGGTCAGTCCGATGGTCAGCGCCACCGCTGTCGCCACCCAGAACCAGGTCAGCGCCTTGAGCAATAAGCGCCCGATGTGCTGATGCCCCGCGCCCGCTAGCCCGACGACCAGCGTCGAGAAAATGATCGGCGCGACCAGCATCTTGATCAGCCGGATGAACAGCTTGGCGACGGACTTCATCGCCGCCGCATGGCCAGGGAAGAAGTAGCCGTAGGCGATGCCGAGCAGCAGGCCGACGACAATCCAGAAGGTCAGACCGGGCTTCTTCATCGCCGCCCTCGGCCGGGGACGCAGCGTGCAGTGGACGTAAACATGAGAGGAATTTGCGACTGCACTGCCATCGGCTACAAGCACCATTTTGCATCGTTTTGGGGCCGCCGTTTCAGGTTTCCCTCAAATGCAGGCGCGGGGCTTTGGGCGGACCCAGACGCGGTATGACCTACGCTATCGCCCAGGTGCGGTGCGATGAGCGGAGCGCTGCCGAGAATTCGCACCACGAGGCTGGGGCTGCGGCCGGCAGGGATTGGGTGATATGCTGCCGCCAATGAGTGAGCACTCTCCGTCCCCGTCGGCGACGGCCCCGGCCGGCGACCCCGCAGCGTCCACGACCCGCACCCCCAGCGAGAGTGACGCCCACCCCAGCCAGAAATCGCGGATGCCGCGCTGGCTGCGCCGGCTCAGCACGCTCCTCCTAGGTCATGCAGCCGGCCGTGTGCTCCTGTGTGCGCTGTCGGGAACGCTCTTGTTCCTGGCCTGCGCCGATTTCGACATCTGGCCGCTGTGCTGGCTGGGGATGGTGCCGCTCCTGTGGGTGCTGCTCGATCGGCAGGGGCAGCCGCGCACCAGCCGACCGTTTTTGTACGGCTTTGTCACGGGCCTGTTCGCCAACGGCGGCGGCTTCTACTGGATCGTCGGCCTGCTGATGCGGTTTGGTCACCTGCCGTTTATCGCGGCGCTGCCGCTGTTCCTGTTGCTCATCGGCTATCAGGCCATCACCTTCGGCATCTTCGCCGCCGTCCTCTGCCGCCTGCGTCGCCACGTCGATGTGCCGGTGACGTGGCTGGCACCGCTGATCTGGGTGGCCTGCGAGCTCTGCGTGCCCTACGTCTTCCCCTGGTACCTGTCGATCACGCAGGCCTGGGTGCCGCCGGTGATCCAGATCGCCGACATCACCGGGCCGCTCGGGGTGAGCTTCGTCCTTGTGCTGTCGAACGCCGCGCTGTGGCAACTGGGCCTGATCTTCACGAGCGGACGCATCCTGCCGCGCCGCGGGCTGCTCATCGGTCCGTCGCTGCGACCGCCGATTCTGGCCGCGGTCACCATCCTGCTGGTGCTTGGCTACGGCATGATGCGCATCCACCAGGTCGAAAAAGCGCGGGCCGCCGCGCCCAAGATCCGCGTCGGTGTGGTGCAGGCCAACATCGGCATCCATGAAAAGTTCGTGCCCGGCCTGCGCGAGCGGCAGCACGCCCTGCACCTCTCGCTGTCGCAGACTCTGTCGAGCCGGGGCGCGGATCTGATCCTGTGGCCTGAGTCCTCGTATCCCTATCCGCTGCCGCGGACGTTCCACGCCGACTTCCCCGACAACGATCCGCGCAAGCTGCAGCGCGGCTTCACCACGCCGCTGCTCTTCGGCGCGCTGACGCTGGAACGACGCGGCAACGAGTGGGCTCCCTACAACACGGCGCTGCTCCTCGACAAGCAGGGGCAGGTGCGGGGCAGCTTCGATAAGAACTTCCTTTTGATCTTCGGCGAGTACCTGCCGTTCGCCCGTCAGCTGTCGTTCCTGCGTGAGCTGATCCCGGCGATCTCGAACTTCGAGCGCGGCACCGAGACCACCACCTTCCCCTTTGAGCTCGAAGGCAAGCGCTACAACCTGGGACCGATGATCTGTTACGAGGACATCATTCCCGCCTTCGGCCGTCGCCTGTTTGCCGACAAGAACCCGCCGAACCTGCTCCTGAACATCACCAATGACGCCTGGTTTGGCGCCACCAGCGAGCCGTACGAGCACCTGGCCCTGGCCGTCTATCGCGCCGTCGAGCACCGCACCGAGCTGGTCCGCGCAGTGAATACCGGTGTGTCGGCCTACATCGATGCCACTGGTCGCATCGTGCAGAAGGGCCCTTCGGTCGATCCGACGCTGACCCCCGATGTCGAGCCGGTGGCGCTGCTGCAAGACATGGCGCTCTTGCCCCCCGGCGGCCTGTATCAGCGACTGGGCGAGGCGTTCGGTGGGCTGTGCCTGGGCCTCGTGCTCTTGCTGGGCCTGCTGGCGCGGCACCGCGCAGGTCGGCCGCTGCGCCTGGCGCCGGCCGGCGTCGCCTTTGTGGGGCTGCACGCCCTGCTCGTCAGCTTTAGCCTGGTCCTTGGGGGACCGCGGCTGCTCAAGGCGTTCTACCTGACGCTCGCCCACTATCGCGAAAACCAGCTCCCCGAAGACCTGCTGTTCCAGGCCACCTGGCAGATCTCCGTTCTGCTCATCGTCGCCGGTCTGGCCGTCGGCGTGTGGCTGGGCCGCAAGCTAGCCGCCCAGGCCGAGATCGTCGCCGGCCGCCTGGAGCTCATCGTTGCCATCGTCGCCACCACCGTCGTTCCCGTGGTCCTCTTCGGCCGCATGGAAGGCAACACCGGCGCCGTCGTCATCTTGGGCGGCCTCGCCACCCTCGCTGGCCTGCTGGGCCTGCGTTTGGGGGCGCGGCGCTCGGCCTGAGCCAGCCGCCGGCTGTCCGCGATATCGACATAACGAGCTCAACCACAAAGGCGGCATTGATCCCGGCAGATAGCAAGCTCGACTATCGCACTTTGGGAAAATAGAATTGGCAAACTCAACTATAGAATTTGGATTCACTATCATTTACTCCTAGATATTCACGCTTAGGCTTTCGACTGCCTTGATTCTGCTCTGTGTCCGTGCTTTTGTCGTCGCTGCCGGGAGTGAACGACAAAAATGCGTGCATTCTATTTGCTGATTACTGCATGGGCTATGGTGATGTCGGTTCCTCGACTGGGACGGGCACAGGTCAGCAATGAAGTCCTGCTTGTCCTGGAGGTAAGAGAAAACGAGCGCTTTAGCGGCCGTTTGACACAGCACCTAGAAAAGCAGCTAGAGCGCACCGGCCACCAGATCAGCCCAACTGCCAAGCTGCGTCCCGAGCAGCGCCTCTACCGCGATGAGCGGCACCTGATCGAACTCTCTCAGGAGACCCGCTCACGCCTGCTGCTGTGGGGCGAGGTCCGCGACTCCGGCGACGGCCGCCGCGGCATCGAGCTCTGGCTCTTCGACGCCAGCGCCCCCGCCAGCGGCGGACAATACGACTTCCAGCGCTGCCGCGCCGAGCAGCTGGACGAGATCCTGCCGCAGCTCGCCGAGCGCATCCTGGCCACCCTGCACAAGGCCCCGTCGGCCCCCCCCGCCAAACCCGCTCCCCCGCCGCCCCCCAAGTCGGCGGAGCTACGAAAGCGGGGTCTTCCGCCCTGGCGCATCGGCCTGGCGGTAAGCCTCGGGGGACTGGGCATCGGCCTGCTCAGCGGCACCATCGTGCTGCACACCCAGCACGGCAAGATCAACGACAAGGCGGTCTGTCTCTCCGGCGAACAGACCACTGTGCGTTCGTGCGTCAACAACAACACCGGCCTGCTGATTGGCGGGTATGCCCTGACGGGTCTGGCGGCTGTCGGGGCCTGGCTCGCCGTCGCCCTGCCCGGCACCTAGTCCAGCTCCGCGAAACAGGAACCACACCATGGCGCGCTTTTTGCCCATCGCTCTCACCTGCCTCCTCGGCTCATCCCTCGCCTACCTACCCAGCTGCACCGAGTCCAGTTGCCGGTGGACCTACGAAGACGGCTGCGCCTCGGTGACGCTAAGCCCGAGTCGCATCGCAGATACTCAGATGGTCAAGCTGACGCTGTCAATCGACGGTGACCTCTTGAATGCGGCGCTCTTTGCCCGCTCCAAGGTGGCGATCGAGCTGCAGCCAGCTGTGGGCATGCCCGTTCCCCTAAAGGCAGCTGAGCTGGAATATCCCCCGCAGCTCACATTGGGCAAACGCCATGATTACTCCATACAACTCAGTAAAGATCTATTGACCAATCAACTTTCACGCGGCCGGTACGACCTAGAGGTCAGAGCGGGTGACTATGCGAATAAATCCAAAGTGCCGCTAAGTGTAAACTATTACCTGGTTACGGTACCGCTATCAAGTGGCCTCCCAAAGCCGGCTGTGGCGATAGGATACGCTTCGTCGGGAAAACACTTATTCGCGCTTCAGAGAGATCCTGGGAATAGCTTATCTGTTTACTCGATAGTTGCAGATAAGACATCTATGAATCTAACTTTGATCGCCGAACGTGTACTTGATGAAGTCCGCACAAATCAATGCGCTGCTGCCCCTGGTAAACATGCTCTATTTCTTCATTGTGGGCCTTTGTCTGTGCCTGACAAGGGTTTTTTCTTGCGATACAATATTCTGCAGGCAGGTATGACCATGACTGTGACACAACCGGCCACGCCGTCGTTTGTACAGGTTGGATTCCCCACTCTAGTGGTCGAAGACTCTGAAGACCCTGAAGACTCTGCCAAGTCGTTCCTGTTGGCATCATCGCTGAATTGGTCAGTACTAAGGTTAGGCCCTGAGCGCTACATGGCAGTTCCCGATTTGCCACCAGAAAAACCGAATGCTGGAATGTCCGGCGATCTCAACGGAGATGGGAAAAGTGAATATGTGCTTTGGACGAGCGGGACCTTCACTATTCTATCACCAAACGGGGGAGAAGGATGGGCGTTGGATCGCGACCAGTCTGCAGTGCTAAACGCTGCTTGGGCTTCCCAGGGCATATCGGTTGGAGTCCTGGCTATGGGGGATCTATTGGGGGTGAAGTATCCCCAGCTCGTGGCCATGGACCGTACCGCGGCTCGCTTGCTGATCCTCTCGCCACCCCGGGGTGGTGAGGCCTGGGATGTGGTGAAAGGCGTGCTGCCAAAGATAGACCTGGGAGGAGACGAGGTGATCAGCCTGCAGGTCGCAGACATCGACGGGGATGGGGTGAATGACCTGCTGATGGGAACCGGGCGGAACACGTCGCCTCGGCCCAGCATTACCCGGTTGTGGCTGCTGCGCGCCGGCAAGGTGGGGACGGAGTAGTCGATGCTGCCCATTGGTCACGTGCTGGGAGAGACCTATCGCGTCGAGCGGCTGCTGACGCACGGGGGGATGGCGGCGATCTATGTCGTAGCCCATACCCGCTTGCGACGACGCTACGCGTTAAAGATTATTGCGGCCAATCTGGCAGAGCAAGGAGAGCTGATTGAACGCTTCAATCGCGAGGCGGATATTCTGTCCGAGCTGCAGCATCCTCATGTAGTCGATGTCATCGACTACAATATTTATCAAGAGCGATATCCCTATCTGGTGATGGAGCTGCTGGATGGGGAGGACCTGGCGCACTTCCTGCGACGTCAGCGCCGCTTGGACCCAGCGGTGGCCTTGCCGATTTTTTTGCAGATATCCGAAGCCCTCAATGCGGTACACGGCGCCGGCATTATTCACCGCGACCTAAAGCCGGGGAACGTGTTCTTGTGTAGCAATGGACCCTTTACCAATTACACCAAGGTGCTCGACTTCGGCATCGCCAAGGTCTGCAATCCGCAGGCGGGTCTGCAGACGCAGAACTCGGGCCTGCTGGGGACGCCGGCTTATATGGCGCCTGAGCAGGTGCTGGGGCCGGCCGATGCGGTCTCCGCCAAGACCGATCAGTTTTCTCTCGCCGTGATTTTGTACGAGATGCTGGCCGGCCAGCCCGCCTTCCATCGCCAGGGCGAGCCGATGCTGCGGACGCTAAACCGGGTCTGCTACGAGGAACCCGAGGCCCTGTCGGACTGCCCGCTGTGGCCGGTGCTGGCGCGTGCGCTGAGCAAGAATCCCGACGACCGCTACCCCACCTTGCAGGAGTTCGTGCTGGCGAGCGGGGCACTGGACCTGACCGGCTCGATGCTCGTCATCGCCCAGCGCACGCGGCCCGTTCGGCGACCCGCCCTGGTGACCGGCAGCCAGGTCGCGGTATCTGGTGCGCCTCCCAGCCTGGCCGCGGTCAGTCCATCGCAGGGCGGCAGCAGCAGCGGGGCCAGCAGCGCCGAGTCGCCCCTGTCGCGGGTTTCGCA
>DAORCZ010000169.1:0-11298 GCA_035345735.1 Pseudomonadota bacterium
GCGACCTACAAGCTGACCGAGCTTCGCCAAGCCGTGGCCGCCATCCGTCGCCTGGGGCAGTACCGACTGTTCGAGCGCATCGGCCAGGGCGGCATGGGCGAGGTCTTCCGCGCCCAGCACATGTTCCTGCGACGACCCTGCGCCATCAAGCTGATCCGCGACGACGTGCAGGACGGAGGCGGCATATCGCGCCAGGTGCAGCGCTTCGAGCGCGAGGTGCAAGCCACGGCCAGCCTGCATCACCCCAACATCATCGACGTCTATGATTATGGGCGAGCCGAAGACGGCACCTTCTATTACGTCATGGAGTACCTGCAGGGCCTGTCGCTGGAGCAGCTTGTGCGACGCCACGGTCCGCTCTCACCGGGACGCGCCATCTACCTTCTGCAGCAGGCCTGCGCGGCGCTGGCCGAAGCGCACGCGGTCGGTCTGATCCATCGCGATATCAAGCCGAGCAACCTGTTTGTCTGCTCGCAGCGCACGCAGCATGACGTCGTCAAGCTGCTGGACTTCGGCCTGGTGCAGCAGAGTGATGCAGCGGGGAAGACCGGCGATGACACGCCTCCAGTGGCTCTGATGGCGGTGCCGTCGCTGTCTCTGCCACCGGGCGCGCCGGCGATGCCGCCCTCGTTTCGCACGCTGGCGGGCAGCATCTTGGGTACGCCGTCGTTCATGTCGCCCGAGCAGATTCGCGCCACCGTGCCCTTAGATGGCCGCAGTGATCTGTACAGCCTCGGCGTCGTCGCGTACTACCTGCTCGTCGGACATCCGCCATTTCGCGGATCGACGAACATGGATGTGATGGCGGCGCACCTGACGATGCCGCCCCCAGCCATGGCCAGTGTCGGAGCCAGGATTCCCGCCGACTTGGAAGCACTGATCATGCGCTGCCTGGCCAAAGAACCCGAGGATCGACCGGGTTCAGCGACCGAGCTAGGGACGGCGCTCGCCGCCTGCCAGAGCGCGGCGCGCTGGAGCGCGGCCAGTGCCGCCGCCTGGTGGAAAAACCCCGATCACGAGACCGGCAGGCCTGCCGGTTCTAGCTCTACGCCGATCGCTCCGACGGCGAGCGCGGGCGATGCCGAGCTACCGACTGCGCCCACCGCGGCGACGGGTCCAGTCAGCACGACCGCTGACGGCGAATAGCGCCGCCAGTCAAGCCGACGCTTACCAGGGCAGCGTCGTTCCCTGGTAGTGCAGGAACAGGCCGGTCTGGGCCAGGGTCAGCTTCTCGATCACCTGATTGATGCCGGTCACGCTGGCCTCGGGCGTCAGCATGCCGAAGCCGCGGGTCATATCGGTTTGCACCATACCCGGGTGCATGGCGATAACGACGATGCCCCGGCTCTTTAGATCGACGGCCAGGCTGCGCGTCGCCATGTTCAGCGCCGCCTTCGACATGCGGTAGCCGTAATAGCCGCCGCTGGTGTTGTCATCGAGCGACCCCATGCGCGAGGTCATGTTGACGATGCGGCTGCCCTCGCGCAGGTTGTCGAGCACGGCGTGCGTCACGCGCAGCGCGCCGAGAGCATTGGTCTGAAACTGCGCCAAAATGGCGCCGATATCCATGTTGTCGAGGGTCTCGACGGTTAGGACGCCGGCGTTATTGATCAATAGATCGACCGGCGTGTTGCCCAGCGCACCGGCCAGCAGCTCGACGCTGCGATCATCGGTGACATCCAGCTGCATCACGCGCAGGCGGTCGCCGTAACGATCAATCAGCGAGGACAGCTCGGTGGCCGAGCTGGGCTCGCGGGCGGTTGCGATGACGTCGGCCCCGCGGGCCAACCACTGCTTTACGAATTCCAGACCGATGCCGCGACTGGCACCAGTCACCAGGACGGTTTGAATGGGGTGACTACTAGGACCTTCGCTTTGATTGTCGTCCATCACTTTGGTTGTAGGGCAGTCGCCAGGGGGAAACAAGGGTTAGCTATTGCCGACCCGCTCGGCCTCATCGTCGAGGTATGCGAAGGTGCGGACCAGACGAAGGATCTGGTCGCGCTGGCCTGGCGTCAGGTCGACAAACTTGAGCCCCATGCCAGCCTGACGACCCTTCTCGCCATCCTCGCGCGGCGGGTTGATCCAAATCACCTGCGACTCTAGATCGAGGGCGGGGCCGCCCGGAGGGGAGAAGCGCAGGTTGAGGCGCGTCCCCGGGGGCTCGGGCCGCGGTGTGCGCACAAAGATGCCCATGGCGCTGATGTCAGAGATGTAGGCGAACAGAAACGTATCGCTAGCGCGATAGTCCACAGACCAGTTGACCGCGACGCGCTCATGCTGGCGGCGATCGATGCCGGATCTGCGCTCAGGCCCGGCCGGGCGATCCTCATTGCTGCGACGGTCCCGGGCCAACATCGGTACTTTGCTGTTCATTACGCCGTCCTTGCCATCGTCCCTGGTTTGCGAACTTTTCGCCTCACATACTGCGGCGCCGATCAGGGGTAAAGAAAAATCCCCCAGCGTCGTCGGCAAGCACGGCCCGGGGGGCGCGCAGCGGCCTCGCCCAGAAGCCAGAAGACCGCGACACCGAGCGCAGCCCGGGTGCATCAGCGAGCGCGCTAAAGCGGTGCGAGCTGGACATCGAGCGGCGTCAGCTGATTGGCCCGCAGCGTGAGCGAGCGCACGGCCGACTTGTGCCCCGAGGCCGAGACCTGGACATCGAGCGAGCGACTACTTTCATCACCAACGATCGGCACCGCCACCACGTGACCGCTGCGCCCGACGAGCTTGCCGTCGACGACGACATCGGCCGCCAGCGGCGAGCCATCGCTGCTCTGACTTGCGCGCACCAGCAGAAGCGCCGGCTTCCAGCGCAGGCGGACGCGGACCTCTGTCGGAAAGACGCCAGGCGGAAGCTGGACGCGCTCGCTGTAGCAGGCCGGGTTTTCGAAGAGGAACTCGTTGCGACCGGCGGTAAGCTGCGCCGCGCGAACATCGGTGCCATAGACGCCGAGCAGCCGACCGTTGTGCGTCACCTGCACCGCCTTGGGCCAGGGCTCAAGCCGCACCCAGTGCGCCAGCGGGGGCTGGGCGGGATGGGGTCGCGCGGCACCGATGGCTGGACGCGGTCGCGGGGTACCCGTCGGCTCGACGCCGCTCTCGCCCGGGCCAACCTTGCCCCCCACCGGGACGACCGACTCCTGCCCGCTGCTGCGACTCATGCCGGGCACCGCACCGGCGGGCAGCGACTCGCCCACCAGATTCGGCGACGACTCGGCAGAGCTGGCCAGGGACTGCGGACCGCCTGAGGTCGCCTGGGCGGGCGCTGCGGCTTCCTCGCGTCCGCCCTCCGAGGGCTGACCGCGTCCCCGCATCTGCGTCGAGAAATGAGCCACCAGCCGCGGCCCCATGTGCCCGAGCAGCCCGAGCAGCCCAGCCGCCGCCACGCCACCGCAAAGCGAGAGCAGCCGACGACGACGCTGCGCCTGGCGGCTGAGCGAGCCGAGGAGCGCCGCGATCTCTTTGTCCTGCGGGGCAAGCTGCTGCGCGCGGGCCCACAGCGATAGCGCGGCCGCAGTGTTCCCGGCTTGCTTCTGGCTGCGCCCCCCCGCGATCAAGTGAAGTCGCAGCCGGTCGGCAAAGGCGGCTTCCCAGGCCACGGGATCTTTAAAGTACGCCGCGAGCTGTGTATCGATCTCGTCTGCCGCAACGCCAGAATCGGCGAGCGCGGCTTGCAGGTCTTCCTGCAGGAGCTCCGCCTCGGCGGGGCGCTCGCTGGGATCGCAGCTCAGGGCCCGCTCGACCACCCGGGCCAGCGCCGGCGAACACAGCGGGGTCAGCTCGGCGATCGGTGTGTGCTCCCCGGCGGCGATGCGCACCAGAGTGTCGTGGGGATTCTGGCCAATAAAGGGCAGCTGACCGCTGATCAGCTCGTAGAGCACGGTGCCCAGCGAATACAGATCGCTGCGCGAATCGACGCGCTGACCTTTGATGTGCTCCGGCGCCATGTAGGCCGGCGAGCCGAGGAGCTGGCCAGTGGTGGTGACGTGATCCTTGTCGACAATGCGGGCGATGCCGAAGTCGCAGAGGACGACGCTGCCCTGCCCGCGCCCCGCCCCGCGGATCATGATGTTCTCGGGCTTGATGTCGCGGTGCACCACGCCCTGGCGATGGGCCAGCGAAAGCGCCCGCGCGATCTGACAGCCAATCATCGCGGCGATCTCGGGAAAGCGCGGCCGGTGCTGGTTTATGTGGGCGCGCAGGGTCGGTCCGTCGATGAACTCGGTGACGAGGAAGCTCTCGTCGGCCTCATCGACGCTGTAGGCGTAGATCTCAAGGATGTGGGGATGACGCAGCCGCGCCACGGCTTGCGCTTCGCGGGCAAAGCGCAGACGAGACTCGCGCTCACTCTGCAGGTGGCGGTGCAGCACCTTCACGGCGCAGTCGCGATCCAGGGACAGGTCGCGAGCACGATACACGGCCGCCATGCCCCCCTGACCGACTTGCTCTACCAGTCGATAGTGCCCAAGGGTACGGCCGACCATCGCTGGCGAGTCTACTTTTGCCGCTCGGGCGTTACAAGCACCTCGACAGCCCAGCGAAACGGGGCGGTTTTTGCACGGCTGAGGTCGCTTTCTCCGCCCAACCGACCAGCCCCGGCCCCAGCTCTAGGCCCGGGGCCTGAGTCTGAGTCTGACTCTGAGTCTAGGTCAGCCCGCGATGACCCCCAGCCAGCTGCGATCTGCGATCCCGATCGGAGCGACATGGAGAGCTTTTCCCCCCACATTTTCTCGCCACTTCGGGATATCCTGAATCCGGGCCGATCTAACCGGCCCGTCTGCATTGGGTTCGGTGTTCGCCCACAGACAGTGGAACCCCGAGGAACCGCCAGAGGAACCTAGTGACGCGCAAACTCTCCGCCCTGCTACTTGCTCCGTTACTCGCCCTTAGCGCAGCAGCCAGCGCCCAGACCATGAACAAGGGGTTTGCGATCAACCGGTACGAGCCGACGCCCGCCGGCGAATTCTCGTTCTCGGTTGATCACCCTTGGTACAGCGGCACGCGCTACTTCGCGGCTGGGCTGACCATGAACTACGCCCACGCCCCCTTGGTGTTCGGCGTCCGCGATCAGAACGGCAACTTCACGACGCAGGGGCTGGGGATCGAGCACCAGCTCCTCATGCACGTCGATCTGGCGGGCTCGTTCCTGGATCGCATCCTGATCAATGCGACGCTGCCCGTCGTGCTGCTAGAGCGCGGCAATGCCGTCGCTGGCATCTCGCCGATTACCCGGCCGGCGGTCAGCGATCCGCGGCTTGGCGCGCGTGTGCGCATCTACGGCCAGCCGTACCTCAGCGGCTTCTCGGTCAGCGCGGGTATCGATGTCTGGCTGCCGATCAACACGTTCTCGGATCCGCCGCCCTTCCCGGCGCAGGTGGGCGAGAGCGGCGTGCGCGTCCTGCCCAAGGTGATGTTCGGTGGCTTGACGCACAACATCCTGTGGTCGGCCAACGCCGGCTTCTACTACCGGCCAGATCAGTCGATCGGCGACCTGCCGCCTGACTCGGGCAACACCACGGGATCGGCGATTCAGCTCGGCGCGGCCGTGGCCTACGCCGACTACTATCGCCGCTTCGCCATCGGGCCCGAGCTGGTGTTTTCGACGGTGGTGACCGGCGATCATCGCTTCCGTCAGGAGGTCACCAGCCTAGAGCTCTTGCTGGGCGGCCACTACAACTTCGCGCGCGTCATTCAGGCCGGCGTGGCCGGTGGCTTTGGCGCGCTGCGCGAGCCGGGTACGCCCGACTGGCGCTTCCTCCTGCGACTGGCCTATGCCCCGATGCCAGCGCCGCCGCCGCCGCCGGATCGCGACCGCGATGGCGTCATCGACGCCGAAGACCTGTGTCCCGACGATCCAGTCGGCGATCACCCCGACATGAACAAGCGGGGCTGTCCGCTCAAGGATCGCGATCGCGACGGCGTGTTCGACTTTGAAGACCTGTGCCCCGACGAGCCCAAGGGCGAGCATCCCGATCCGCAGCAGAAGGGCTGCCCCAGCCGCGACCGCGATCGCGATGGCGTGCTCGACAGCGAGGATGTGTGTCCGGATGAGCCGCAGGGCGCGACGCCCGATCCGAACCGCCGTGGCTGCCCCGATAAGGACAGCGATGGCGACGGCGTGCTCGATAGCAAAGACCAGTGCAAGGACGTCCCGGCGGGAAGCAATCCCGACACCACCCGCCCCGGCTGCCCCGACAAGGACAGCGATGGCGACGGCTACTTTGACAGCAAGGATCAGTGCAAAGACATCCCGGCCGGCCCCAACGCCGACCTCGATCGTCCGGGCTGCCCGCTGCCTGACCGCGATAAGGACGTCGTGCCCGATCGCTTCGACGCCTGCCCGGATACGCCCGGCGCACCGTCGTCGGATCCGAAGAAGAACGGCTGCCCCGGCCTGGTCGAAGTCAAGAGCGGCATGATCGTCATCCTGCAGCAGGTGTTCTTCGCGACGGATAAGGACGTCATCCTCAAGAAGAGCTTCCCGGTGCTGGACGCCGTCGCTGACGCGCTGAAGCAGGTGTCGACCATCAAGCGGGTCTCGGTGGAAGGACACACCGACAACAAGGGCAAGGCGGATCACAACCGCGATCTGTCGGATCGCCGCGCCAAGAGCGTCATGAAGTACCTCACCGAGCACGGCATCGAGGCGAACCGCTTGGAAGCGCACGGCTACGGCCCGGATCGCCCGATCGCTGACAACAGCAAGGAAAAGGGACGGGCTCTGAACCGCCGCGTCGACTTCCGCATCGTCGATCCGCCGCAGGCCTCTAGCGGATCGGGCGACAGCAACGTGCAGGTCGTGCAGACCCCCAGCGCCCTGCCCACGCCCGCCGAGCCCGCCGACAAGGCCGATAAGGCCGACAAGAAGGGCAAGGCCGACAAGAAGGACAAGGCCGACAAAGCCGATAAGGCCGACAAGGCCGACAAGGCCGACAAGAAGGACAAGAAGGGCAAAACCGATAAGGCCGACAAAGCCGACAAAGCCGATAAGGCTGACAAGGCTGACAAAGCCGACAAGGCTGACAAGAAGGGCAAGGCCGACAAGAAGGGCAAGGCCGACAAGAAGAAGGCCGGCTAAGACACCGACGATTTCTCAGGAAGGAGCTCAGGCGAGCTCCTAAGGCCCATGGAGGGTTCCTACAATGCCGACGTGTAGTACAAGCTTCGAGCACCCCCTGCGCAGAATCGCGAGGTCGTACGCGAGTCGCGCCGTTCTATTGGCCCTGCTTTCGGCCTGCCACCGCGAGGAGCCGGCCAAACCCACGCCCACCTCGCTGTCCGGCGAGGCCGTCAACAATGAGGCGACGGCCAAGCTGATTGCGCAAGTGCAGAACAGCGCCGACAGCCGCTTTGCGGTCACGCAGCGCGGCGGTGAGCTGCGGGCCGAAAACCCGATCAACCAGCTCGAATCGACGATGGCCGGCTCGGGCCTGTCGCTGCAGACCCTCGGCTCTAGCGAACCAGACTGGAAGCTGCAGCTTCGCTTCGAAAGCTACGGCTGTCGTGGCCTGCCCACCCCGGCCGCCGCCTCGTCGCCGCGCAGCAACGGCAACCGCGTCGACTACGTCCGCGGCAACGTGACCGAGTGGTACGTCAACGGCCCGATGGGTGTCGAGCAGGGCTTCACGCTGCGCTCGCGCCCGACCTGTTCCGACACCGGCAGCGTCGCCTTCAATATTCGCGTCGGCGGCGATGTGCAGCCCAGCCTGCAGGGCAGCGGCGCCAACACCTTCGTCGATCTGGCCGACAAGGGCGGTCGCACCGTCCTGCGCTACAGCCACCTGTTCGCCAAGGACGCGGATGGCAAAGCGTTGCCAGCGACGATGAGCCTGCAGGGACGGTTGATCACCCTGCTCATCGAAGACAAAGACGCCCGCTATCCGATCGAGGTCGATCCGCTGATCGGTGTGCCCAAGCAAGAGATCATCGCCCCCGATGCCTCGGCCGCTGACCAGTACGGCTTCGCCGTCGCCATCGATGGCGACACCGCCGTGGTGGGCGCGCCCTTCAAAGACGCGACGCAGAGCGATCAGGGCAAGGTCTACGTCTACACCCGCAACGCCCTGACTGGCGTCTGGGCCCTTACCGACACCCTGCTGTCGCCCAGCCCGCGCAAGAGCGGCCAGTTTGGCTTCTCGGTAGCAGTCTCGGGCAACCGCATCATCGTCGGTGAACCCGATCCCACGGCAGCCGGCAGCACCGGCAAAGCCTACATCTTCACCCGCTTGACGCTGACCGGCCTGTTCTCCGTGAACGCGGCTCAGACGCTGGCGGCCAGCGACGGAGCCGCCAAGGATCAGTTCGGCTACTCAGTGGCCATCTCCGGCGGTGTGGCGGCGGTGGGCGCGCCCTATAAGACCAGCGGTGGCTTCACCGGCGCGGGTCAGGCCTACATCTTCACCGCCAACCTGGCGGGCGTCTTTGCCCAAAGCAAGATCCTCACCGCGACCACCCCGGCCAAGGACGAGCACTATGGCTGGTCGGTCGCCGCCTTCGATGATGCGACGGCGGGTTCGGACCTGGTCTTCGTCGGTGCCCCCGATGCCGACAACACCAAGGGCAGCAAAGCCGGCGAGGTCGACGTGTGGATCGGCGAGTCGGCAGCCTGGATACGTCAAGATACGCTCCTGCCGCAAGAGGCCGCAGGCACCGCCGCGGTCTATTCGTTCGGCTACAGCGTCGATTACAAGGCCGGCCGCGCCCTCGTTGGAGCCCCCGGTGCGGACCCGGCTGGCAAGTCGAATGCCGGTGCGGCTTACGCCTTCCTGCGCCCCGCCGGGACCGCCGTCAGCCCCTGGACGGCCGACGGTCTGATGAGCCGCGGCATCGCCAATGACGCCATGGGTCAGTCGGTCGCGCTGTCGAACACCGTCGATGGCGCTCTGGTTGGCGCCCGCTTCGCCACCAGCCCCGCGCCCGAGAGCATCGCCAACGCCGGTGCCGCCTACGTCTTCGATCGCAACGCCACCACCAAGTGGGGCTTCACCGATGACTTCGGCGTCGATCCGACGATCTCGCTCGGCGCGGCCCCGGCCAAGGCGGGCGACAACTTCGGCTGGTCGGTCGGCGTGACCGGCAACATCGCCATCGTCGGTGCTCCCGGTCGCACCGTCGCTTCAAGCAACCAGGGCGCGGTGTACATCTACGCCGTCGTCAAGCAGCAGGGCGATGCCTGTACCAGCAACATCCAGTGCCAGAGCGGCTTCTGCGTCGATGGCTTCTGCTGCAACACCGCCTGCGGCCAGATCTCGGACGGCGTCGACAACACCATCGACTGCCAGGCCTGCTCGGCCGCGCGCGCTGGCGCCGGCGGCGTCAACGGCACCTGCAAGCTGCTGGCCGCGGCCAGTACCTGCGGCGGTGGCGCTGGCGGCGATCCCAGCAAGTGCTCACAGGGCGGTACCTGCAACGGCATCACCGCTGCTTGCAACGCACTGCCCTCACCGACGACCACCAAGTGCGGCGCCGGCGACGACAGCAAGTGCATCGAAGGCTACTACTGCGACGGCGTCACCAGCGGCACCTGCCCCACCACCAATCCCAAGCCGGCTGCCAACACCGTCACCTGCAACGCCACTGGCGACGCCAGCAAGTGCGTGGGCAGCTATATGTGCGACGGCGTGACGGTCAATTCGTGCCCGACCACGAACTCGACCGCCGCGACCATGGGTACGCAATGTGGCGGGCCCGATGCCAACAACTGCGTCGCCAAGTACGTCTGCGATGGCACCACCAAGGGCACCTGCCCAACCGCCGGCGCCACTCCGGCCACGATGGGCACCGTCTGCCGCGCGGCCACCGATCTGTGTGACGCCGTCGAGACCTGCGACGGCACCACGGCGATGTGCCCGATGGACAAGGCATCGATGGCCGGTACGGCTTGCGGCGGTGCGGCCGATGCCTCGAAGTGCATCGCTGGCGGCACCTGCGACGGCACCCTGAAGACCTGCCCCGGTGGCCCGGCGCCAGCAACGACGGTGTGCGACGCGGTTGGCGACCCCAGCAAGTGCGTGGCCGCGTACAAGTGCGACGGCATCAACAAGGGTAGCTGCCCGACGACGAACCCAACCCCCGCCGCCAACACCGTGGTCTGCGACGCGGCCGGCGATACCACGCTGTGCGCTTCGAACTTCAAGTGCGATGGCACCACCGCCGGTCTGTGCCCCAAGACCAATGGCACTCCGGCCAGCATGGGCACCGTCTGCCGGGCCGCCAGCAACCTCTGCGACGTCGATGAAGTCTGCAACGGCACCACGGCGGCCTGCCCAGCCGATGCGGTGGCCGCCTCTGGCACCGAATGCCGCGCCCAGAATGGGACTTGCGATCAAGCCGAGAGCTGCAACGGCGTGCTCAAGGTCTGTCCGACAGACATCTTTGCGCCACCGACCACCCAGTGCGGAGCCGGCAATCCGGCCACCTGCAACGGCGGCTTCTTCTGTCTGGGCACCAGCAACGCCTGCTCGACGACCGCCTCTCCGGCGCCGCCGACCACCGTGTGTAACGCCGGTGGCGACCCCAGCACCTGCGCCGCGAACTTCAAGTGCGACGGCATCACCAACAATGCCTGCCCGCGCACCAACCCAACGGCTGCGACAATGGGCACGACCTGCCGCGCGGCGAACGGCGTCTGTGACGTCGCCGAGACCTGCGATGGCGTCACCGCCACCTGCGGTCCCGATCTCTACGCCGGGGCCACGACGACGTGCCGCCCTGACAACGGCAGCGGCTGCGACGTCGCCGACCTTTGCTCGGGGACCAGCCCGAACTGCGGCCCCGATGTCGTGTTGCCGGGTGGCACGGTGTGCCGTGCCCCGACCGACCTGTGCGACGCGCCCGAGGTGTGCAACGGCGCGACCGCCGCCTGCCCGATCGATGCGGCCTCGCCGCTGGGCCTGCTCTGTCGTCCACCGGCTGGCGTCTGCGACGTCGGCGAATTCTGCAATGGCACCGCCAAGAGCTGTCCGGCCGACGCGAAGCAAGCCGCAGGAACGATCTGCCGCGGCGCGGTCGGCTTCTGCGACGCTGCCGAGAGCTGCGACGGCACAACCGATAGCTGCCCAACCGACAGCTTCCAGGCGGCCGGCACGGTCTGCCGCTTCCCCAGCGGTGTCTGCGACGTCGCCGAGACCTGCAGCGGCACCAGCGGTCAGTGCCCAATCAACGCCGTGTCCAGCAACACCGCCATCTGCCGCCCGGCCACCAACGAGTGTGACGCCGCCGAGCTGTGCGACGGCAGTGGTTTCGGCTGCGCCGCCGACGCCCAGCAGGCCGATGGCACCGCCTGCAGCAAGGGCA
>DAORCZ010000170.1:0-5280 GCA_035345735.1 Pseudomonadota bacterium
TCTGCATCTCATCGAGCAGCTCTTCTTTGATCTCGCGCGAAAACTGCAGCTCGCCGGCTGGCGTCATCTCGCGCGGGTAGGTGTAGATCGGCTTGCCCTTGGGGAAGTTGGCGACGGTCGAAAACAGCTGCGTCGCCTCCAGCAGCACGAAGTCGAGGCCGCTCTTTTTGGCCTCTAGCGCGGCCGATACACCCGACACACCGGCGCCGATGATGACCAGGTCACGCACGCCCTGCGCCTTCTTGCCGCGATCGTCTTTGAAGCGGCTTTCGGCCACGATCGCTGACACCGCACGCGCGCCGGAGTCGGCCGAGAACTTCAGCAGCGGGATACCGGTCAAGTCGCCGACGACATACACACCCGGGACGTTGGTGGCACCGTTCTCGCCGACCTCGGGCAGGGCTTCGACAACCCCGGCGGGCCAGCGCGTGTGAAGCCAGTGCATGTAGCGTTGCCAGGGGCTGCGCGGAGTGACCTGACCCGGGGTGCTAGCCATGAGTGCGCCTTCTTCCTGTTCCACTTCCACGAGGGGGACTGCGCCGGTGTTCCGGCTGTTGCGGATTGAGCGACTATCATCGCACGAAGTCTGCTGGTCAGAGCGGCGAAGCAGCGTGTGCTGCGTGATAGGATGGCCCTTGTGACCGTCCGCCTGTTTCTTGCCTGCTGCGCTGTGACTGCGGTGTTTGGTTGTGCGACGCCCGGCCCTGTTACAGCGCCGAAGGTCGCCATCGCTCCCGCCCCCAGCGCCCCCAAGCGCCTGGATGCCGAGGCGCAGGCCGTTGCCGATGCCGCCGCCGAGAGCGCACGCCCCACCGACGCCAGCGGGACCTGGGACTGGCTTTATCGCGGCGCAACGCAGCAGGGCGACGTCCGCATCGAGCAGGAGGAATGGCACCTGCAACAAGAAGGCAGCACGCTGAGCGGCTTCTTCTATCGCCAGGTGTTGATGCTGTCGTCGGATCAGCGGCCGTTTACGTGCAACGGCATGCTTGGCTTTGCCATCAATACCCGGGTCAGCTTGGTCGGTGAGCTCTCCGGCGGCCGGGTCAGCCTGCGCGAGGTCGGCATCGACACCGACAAGAACCCCTGCGACGACGGCCGGCGCGAACTCTATTCCTACGAAGGGCAACTCCGCGGCGACTCGCTGGTCCTGAAGCTCCCGGTTGGCCAAGAGCAGCACCTGGTACGACGGGTATCGCGGGCAGCCGGCCAGTCGATGATGGGGATTGGACCCGAACGCGGCGAGAGCGCCCGACCGGACGCTGTGCTGCCGCTCGCCGGCGTCTGGGAGTGGCAGTTTCGCGGCGCCGACCCCGACGGCGATCTGCATGTCGAGCGCGAAGAGTGGCACCTCAGCGAGACCGGCAACGAGATCTCGGGCTACTACGTCCGCCTGCTAGAACGACGGCGATCGAGCGGCGTCTTCCCCTGCAACAACAACGGCGTCATCCAGGGCAGCACTCGCTACGTCGTGCGCGGCCATCGCTTCGGCAACAAGGTCTCGCTGGCTGAGGTCGACTATCAGACGACGCCCGGCGCCTGCGAAAACGGCGCCCGCCGTCTAGAGCAGTACCAGGGCACGCTGCACCCCGAGGGCACGCTGGTCCTGTCGTGGACCGGTGGCTCGCAGACCCTGCGCCGCAAGCCGTAGGCCGCGGCCATTTCTGTTTCCTTGCGCTGGGGGCCTGGCATAAGGTGCCGGCCATGTCGCTCAAGGACGCTGATCGCGCCGCCATTGCCGAGGCCCGCGAGGCCCAAAGTCAGACCCGCCGCCCCACGGTCCCCGCGCTGGAAGAGCTCTTGTACGAGCCGCTTCTCGTCCTCGACCACGGCTTCGTGCGCGTCATCGACTACATGGGCGATGACAGTGCCATCGTGCAGGCGGCCCGCGTCTCGTATGGCCGCGGCACCAGCCGCACGCGCGATGACCGCGGCTTGATTCGCTACCTCATGCGGCACCGCCACACGACGCCGTTTGAGATGTGCGAGATCAAGCTGCACGTCAAGCTGCCGATCTTCGTCGCGCGGCAGTGGATTCGCCACCGCACGGCCAACGTCAACGAGTACTCCGGGCGCTACTCGATCCTCGACCGCGAGTTCTATGTGCCCTCGGCCGAGCAGCTTGCCGAACAGTCGCGCAGCAATCGCCAGGGCCGTGGAGCGCAGCTCTCAGCGACGCAGGCCATCGAGGTGCAGCGCCTGTTACGCGAAGATGCGGAGCGCTGCTATGACCACTACGAACATCTGCTGAATGAGGACGAGGCAGGCGCGCCCCGTCGACCGGACGACCCGCAGCTGGCCCGCGAGCTGGCCCGCATGAACCTCAACCTGAACTACTACACGCAGTGGTACTGGAAGATCGATCTGCACAACCTGCTGCACTTCCTGGCGCTGCGCATCGACGACCACGCGCAGTACGAGATCCGCGTCTACGGCGAAGCGATGGCGCGCATTGCCGAGGCCTGGGTGCCGATGGCCTGGGAAGCCTTCACCGACTACCGCCTGCGCGGTGCGCTGTTTTCGCGAGCCGAGCTGCAAGCGATAAAGGCCCGTCTGCGCGGTGAGACGCCGGATCTGGCGGCACTCGGCCTGTCCCCGCGCGAGCAGCGCGAGTTCTACAGCAAGCTGGGTCTAGAGGGAGAGGAAGCAGGGCAGGGCGGGGGCGTGGCTACGCGGCGCAGCGCTTAGCCAATCGGCGGCTCGATGCAGCTGCTGAGATCGAACAAGAGGAAGATCAGCGCCTTCTCTTGCGGCGACAGCGTGGTCGTGGTGCAGCCCTTGGGGAAGGCCATGCCAGGCGTATCACCCGACGACACGTGAATGTCGGAGAGCACGAAGCGCCCGCACTTGGCACTGGCGGGTGCGCTGACCGGCGTGTCGAACGAGATGTACTGCACGTTCTGGCTCGCCGGCACGGTGATCCACGTCTGCACGCGCGTGGTGTCGACCGACATCAGCGTGTTCTGCGCATCGCGCAGCGGCAGCTGACCCAGCATCGTCGAGCCGCCCACCGCCGGCTGCACCAGCCAGCTAGCCAGCGTCGAGCCGCGCGAGAAGTTGGTGTTGATCGTTGCCGTCGTGTTGCCGATGTCGGCGCGGTTGTTGAAGGTCGCCAGGCCATTCCAGTTGGTCTGCTGACGGATCCAGTAGCTGTGCCAGTGTGAGGCGAACATGCGCCCGCCGGCGTTGACGTAGTCATAGAAGTTCTGGACCGACTGCGCGGTCTCGGCGCTGGGCTGCATGCTGCCCTCGCACGAGCCGATGAAAAGATCGTACTTGTTGAGGTTGGCTGCCGTGCCCCACAGCGTGCGGGCGCTGGTCAGGTTGGCGCCGCCATTGAGCGTCGTGTCGAACTTGTTGGTGCCGCTGGTCACGCCGGAATAAAGGTGGACGCGGCCCGTGCCCGAGTCGTTCGTGAACTCTTTGTCTTCGATTCCCAGCTTGCGCAGCAGGCACTCCAGCACGTCGGCTCCACCCGTCGAGAGCGCGATCTTCGGAATATTGCCCTCCTGCTGATTCTTCGGCAGGCGCGTGTTGTCTTCGGGAATCGCGGTCTCGCGGCAGGCTTCAACGTAGTTCACGTTGAACTCGCGCCGCCACTTGCCGACCTGCACGACCAGCGGCACGTTCTCGCCAGTTGGCACGTTGTCGAGAGTGAAGACGCCATTGAGATCGGTCTGGGTCTTGGTGACCGGCTCGCCAGAAAACAGCGTGTCGCAGCGCTCGCATGAAGGCCCCGTAGTGATGGGACTTAGCGCGGCGTTGGGAACGAAGACATAGGCCCCCGCGACAGGCAGGTTGCCGGCTGGGATGTTGACTCGCCCAGTAATTGTCGTCTTTTTTGCGTTCTTGCAGACCACCTGACGGCACTGCAGGTTGGTGCAGCCCTCGTAGCCCATGGACTCGATGTCTGGGTTCGAGAACATCGGCCCGTTGTCAGGGCCACCAATGCCGACGTCGTTGCAGGACAGCAGGGGGAAGGACACACAGAAAGCTAGTGATAAGGGAGTCACAGAGCGCCACATAAGACACCTCCTCGTATTGCATCATAGCAAGGCGGACTGGCCGCGCAGCAGCGGTTGCAGGACGAGGAGTGCCGTGGGGCTTTGGTCTGATGACTGCATCGCGTTTCCGCCGGGCGAGCGGGGAGGAATTGGCCCCCCGGTCATCGACGAAAACTGCTATCCTGAGACCGAATGGCTAACAGCATGCCGCACATCGAAAAGGCCTTAGGTTCTCTGCGCTTACCGGTTCGGGGCTGGCTCTTGGCTGCGCTGGGCATCGGCTTGTTGTCTGATCCGGTGGGGCGGGACCGGATGGTCCTGTCACCGGCGCTGGCCGCCAAGAAAGATGCAGCGAAGAAAGAGACGCCCGACAAGCAGGACGAAGAGCTCAAGCAGAAGGTGAAGAAGCTCTTTGAAGATGGCATGGTCCAGTACGATCTGCGGCGCTTCGATGTGGCGATTACGCTGTTCGAAAAAGCCTTCGAGACGCGTCCCGATCCGGTGTTCCTCTACAACATTGCCCAGGCGCATCGCATGGCTGGACGACCGGCCGAGGCGGCTGCCTTCTACCGCAACTTCTTGCGCAAGGCTCCCGACGCGCCGAACGCCGCGGATGTGAAGGGCTGGATCGCTCAGCTCGACAAAGAGGCGGGCGGCAAACAGGCGAACATCGTGCCCCCGCCGGTCGACCCGCCGGTGCCGTATCTTGAGCCGAAGAGCAAGCAGAGCTTCCTGTCGCGCATCACCGTCGATGGCAAGTCGTACTTTTTGACCGGCGTTGGCCATCGCTCGTACATGGGTTTTTCGGTCTATGGCATGGGGCTTTACGTTGATGACAGCTTGGCTCGACGAGCTTTCCCCAAGCTGGTCGCGCAGGCCGGCGGCAGCGAGCTACAGCAGCTGCGCGCCCGCGATCTGGCGCAGAGCTTTGTCGTACTGGGCGAGTTCGGCAAAGCCGCAGTGATCCGCTTCAGCCGCAAGCTCAGCGCCAAGCAGATTGCCGACTCGTACCGCGACCTGCTGAAAGAGAACCTAAAGGACAGCGCCGCCCCCGCTCTGCGTCAGAGCACGCAGCAGTTTCTGGCCCTGTTCAATCGCGACGTAGCGACCAACGACGAGATGATGATCAGCACCAGCGGCGACGGCCTGATCAGCGTCACGACCAACAGCGTGCGCGTCGACGGCCCCCGTGATCCCACACTGTGTATCGACCTGTGGAATATGTGGCTGGGGGGCAAGCCACTGAGCCCGGACATGAAACAGACCTTGGTCGAGC
>DAORCZ010000170.1:5380-11280 GCA_035345735.1 Pseudomonadota bacterium
ATGTGGCTGGGGGGCAAGCCACTGAGCCCGGACATGAAACAGACCTTGGTCGAGCGCATCGCCCTGTTGGGGCAGAGCACCAGCGCTGCGACGAGCGGCGGAAAGTAGGCAGCGATGGACGAGAAGCTGCATGACGAGGGGCACTCTGGCGAGCGGAAGTCGGATGCGCCCAGGGCTTCGATGTTCTCTTCCCCTACGGATCCGACGGAGGCGCCGAGTCTTGATCCGCTGGTCGCGCTGGACGAGGCGCGACGCGAGCTTGTTCGTCTTGGCGCGGCGCTGCGTGAGCTCGGTACGCCGGTGCTGCCCATTCACGATCAGCTCTTGGTCATGCCGCTAATTGGTCACCTGGATGCAGCGCGCGGTGCTCACCTGATGGATGACCTGCTGCTGGCCATCGAGAAGCATCAGGCCGCGCAGGTCATCTTGGATATTACCGGAGTCAGCGTCGTCGATACGGCGGTGGCGAACATGCTGATTCAGGCGACGCGCGCCGCCAAGCTCCTGGGCTCGCGCTGCATTCTCGCCGGCGTGTCCGGCGCGGTATCGCGAACGCTGGTGCAGCTGGGCGTCGATCTGCGGCAGCTGCCATCGCGGCGCGATCTGCAAGACGCCATCGCCTACGCGCTGCGCTCGGCCGGGTGGGCCATCGTCAAGACCGAGAAGGAAGTCGACTGGCTCGACGAGTTTGGCGAGGCTGCCTCCGAAGAGGCGACCTAGCGATCTCGCTTTCTGTCGTTTGGCTGAGCGAGCTGTCCCGCCCCAGACCATGCGGGCAGGGCGTGGGGTGGTGCCAGCCTACCGACGCGTGATGCGGCGCACCGCGACGACCAGCACTGGCATCCCCAGCAGCGCAGCAAACAGCGTCGTAATCTCGCCGAGGTCGGCGATGATGCCAAAGGACTTCAGCGCGTGATTGCGCGACAGCAGCAGCGTCGAATAGCCGATGACTGTGGTCAACGAGCAAAGCGCGACCGCTGAGCCGGTTTCGGCAAGCACATCGGCAAGCGGTGGCGAATCCGGCTGACGCAGGCGCGACCACAGCTGAGCCGCGTACTCGGTGCCGACGCCAAGCGTGATCGGCAGAGCCACGAAGTTCATGAAGTTGATCTTCACGTGGAAGTTCTCTTGCATGCGCTTGGCCGCATCGATGGCCCCGACGCTGCCACCCATCCAGACGATGCCAATGGCCAGCGACAGCAGCACCGGCCAAGCGCCGCGGATCCCAAACAGCACCAGGATGAGCACGCAGACCCCGGCCAGAGCAGCCAGCGTCACCTGGGGGCCATCGGCAATCAGGGTTTCCAGGATGCCGGCAAAGACCGTCGCGGCTGAGGCAGCGACCCACGTCTTGCCATCGGCTTCTACAGTCAGTGCCTTGGCGATGCGCAAGAGGTCGTGCCCGTTCCACGAATAGTAGTTGTCGGAATCGGCGTCGACTCCTACAAAGCGGCCACGCGGCCCTTCGACTTCGGTAAACGCGTCCTGGGTCTGTTTCGGCAGATCGTAGGTCGTAAGCCGGCGCAGATAGTCAGGGGGGCGCCAGGCGGTGACCTCGCCCCGCTCTCCTTCGTCCATGAGATCTTCGTACCGATCGATTTTTTTGCGAATGCGCGACAGCGACGCGAGCTTTTCATCCTGCTTCTCTGGCAGGAGCGAATTGAGCGTACGCACCAGCTTGAGGACATGCTTGCTGCCCAGCGCCGCATCTTTTTTTCGCACGGCCTCGGCCACCAGATCGGCCTGCTCCGGGCGGTCGACGAGGAAGACCGCGTCATTTCCGACATAGCCCGCGCCCACCTGGGCCATGCCCAGCATCTCCATGCGTCCCCACATGTTCTGCGAGGGGGTCTCCTCGGTGCGTAGGTTGTTGAAGTTCCACTCCAGCGGATCCTGCAGGTAGCGTTGCAGCGGTCGTACCGACAGCACAAGGAGGCTTGCCACCGCCAAGCCAACCAGCACCGCATGACGCTCGCTTAGCCGCCCGAGCGCGGCAAACGGACGATGCAACCAGCTAGGCCGCGGCGTCATCGAGTTCGGGCGCAGCCGCTCGGCGAACAGCACCATCGGCGGCACGACGACAAAGGTACAGGCCCAGACGATCAACATGCCGGCCCCGCCGATCAGACCAAATTGGTTGAAGCCTTTGAACTTGGTGAGCAGCAGCGAGCCATAGGCGATGCTTGCCGCGGCCATTGCGCTCAGCGTCCCAAGAAACGCGCCGCGTAGCGCCCGTCGCAGCGCGTCCTCGACCGGCAGACCCTGGCGACGCTCTTCGCCGTAGCGGGCCATCAGCACGATCGGCGAGTTGATGCCGTTGCCGAGGATGATTGACACCAAGAATGCGGTGTTGATGTTGAGGTGCTGCAGCTTGAAGGCCGCCAAAACCAGCGACAAGAGCACCCCCAGGATGGCAGGTGCACCGACGACAACCAGCACCGCCATGCGGCGGAAGTACAGCATGATCGAGAGCAGGATCAGCGCAGCGCAGGCGATGGTGGCGAGCTGGAAGTCTTCCTTGATCCCGCCCTGCTCGTCGAGGGCTTGGGCGATATGGCCGGTGTATTCGACCTTCATCGTCGGATGCACGCTGGTCGGATTGGCGCTGTTCACGATGCCCCGCACCGCCGCCATGGTTTCGATATCGCCGCGAGTGGCGAGGCCATCGCGGCGGCGCCACATCATGACACCCAGCCAGTGCTCACCATCGGCTTCCGCTTCGAAATAGCGCTGCGCGCGGGGGGCTTTGGCTGGATCCTGCGTCGGGTTCTGCGCTAGTTGAGGCACGCGATCGTTGAGGCGCTGTCGCAGCTCGCGCAGCTCTTTTTCGGGGTCCCCGTCCAGATCGACCAGCAGCGGCATGGTCCGGCGCGCGATCACGCGGTCGAGCAGCTCTTCCGCGTTGGCGAGATCGCTCATGTCGGCGTAGAGCCACTTCCACTTCGCGGCATACTCCGGCACTTCGGTGTTGGGCTTCCATTGAATCTCGGTGAAGCTCGTCGGAACCAGGGCTTCCAGCTTGTCGCGGATGCCGTCGACGAAGCGATTGTTGGCATCGCGATCTTTGCTGTGGACGATCATCACCAGGTTGGAAGAACTCTTCTGCTTGCCGGAGATCGATCGCAGGGCCAGCACCGACGGATGATTGTCCGGCAGTAGCTCGGTGAAGTCGGTGCGCAAGTCCAGGCCGCGATAGGCCGTGACGGCGGAAGCGACGGCCAGCGCGAACAGCAAGAAGAGCATGAGGCCGCTGCGACGCGCAGCAAAGCGGACGTAGGCGGCAGCCACCTTAGCGAGGGGGCCAGATGCCGGCTCTTCGACGGGAGGAGGGAACGATACGCTCATAAGCTGGGCTCAAGGTCTGACGGGTTAGTAGGGTTAGGCTGAAACCGCCGCATGATACCGAACAGGCCCACTCCGGCAACGGGATCCGGCGGTGCGGCCGGCGCTTTGCGACACGCGGCCGCAGCCTTTCGTTGTATGGCGCACGAGCCGGGGCTGGTCGGCAGGTGAAAACTGCGGCGGCGGTGCTCGCGGGGCGCATAAAGTGCTGGACGTCCGGCGTCGAGCGACTGCACCCCGTCGAGAGCATGGTGCTCTTGCCGCGCTCCTGGCTCGAATCGCCGCTGGCAGACCCCGGCTGGCACGACGTCAGCCCTGACAAGGAGACGAGCATGAACCCCAAGATCCACAACCGCCTTGGCTTCGCCCTCAGCCTCGCACTGACCCTGGCCTGTGGCCCGATCGAGGAAGGCAACCGCAGCCAGCCGCAGTCAGCGGATTCGATGCAGACGGTCCTGCCCGTCGGTGGAGTGATGGATTTCACCATCAACAAGCCGGTCATCAACCGCGTCTTTGGGGCCAGTGACAAGGATGTCTGGGGAGCGGGCAACGGCGGCATGATGGTGCACTGGGACGGCAAGGTTTGGCGCCGCATCGCCGTGCCAACCGGCAATGACTTGCTGTCTATCTGGGGAGCAAGCGACAAAGACGTCTGGGCCGTTGGTGACGCCGGCGTCGTCATCCACTGGGACGGCACCAGCTGGACCCGTACCACCACCCCCATCCCCGACAGCGCGAGCCTCAATGATGTCTGGGGCACAAGCGGTAGCAACGTCTGGGCCGTCGGAGATCGCGGCGTGATCATCCAGTACAACGGCTCGGCCTGGGGGGCCTTCACGCTGCCGTCGATCAACAACCTGCTGACCGTCTGGACGGCCAGCACCACCGACGGCTGGATTGGCGGCGATCTGGGCATGCTGCTGCGCTGGGACGGCACCGCATGGTCCGAAGTAGCCAGCGGCAGTGCGACGCCCTGGCTGCACATCCGCGGCACCGCCAGTAACAAGGTCTACGCCGCCAAGCAGAACTCAGAGATCTGGACCTTTGACGGCAGCAAGTGGGCACGCTCGACGGCCAGCATCGCAGGTCAGCGCCTATGGATGACCGCTGACAACGACATCTGGACCTTTGCGCCG
This sequence comes from Pseudomonadota bacterium, assembly GCA_035345735.1. Taxonomy (GTDB): domain Bacteria; phylum Myxococcota_A; class Polyangia; order Palsa-1104; family JAEUJZ01; genus JAEUJZ01. Next base: position 9,859 of record DAORCZ010000170.1, read on the forward strand.
GGCTACTCCTATCACTTCAACGGCAGCATGTGGCAGAGCACCAGCTTTAGCTATCTGAACTCGCTATGGAGCTCAAGCCCGACGTCCGGCTGGGCGTTGACCAATAGCGACATCTTCAAGTTTTCGTCGGGAAGCTGGTCGTCTACGTGGTAGCGACATAGCGGCGGGGCAGGGCAGGCTACAGGCAGCAGGCGATGGGACGAGCCTTGGTGCAGTCGCCGTAGGTGTCGATCAGGGCGACGTCGTTGACGATGGTGCCGTAGTCGCCACCGCCGCTGTTGTTCCAGCTGCTGCAGGTGTAGCTGCCTAGATAGCGAGCCGAGTCGGGAATGCCGGTGTTGGCGATGGCCGAGCCGTTGGCGGTGCTGGGATCCAGCCAGGCGCCGCCGCTGGGAACCGTAGTGCCCGAGTTCGCGCGCAGATACTCCGTCGCGTGGCACATGTGCGAGCCAGTGAACGCTGAAGCACAGAGCGAGTGCATTTTCCATCGCCCGCCAGCGGCACCGTTAGTCGTCGAGGAGGTGAACCCCGCGAAGCGTGCTTTGCTGGGCGTGTTGCAACAGGCAAGCTGTCGCGCCGTGCCACAGGCCCCATAGGTGTCGACGGTGCCCGTCGAGGTGACGATGGTGCCGTAGTCACCGCCGCCGCTGTTGTTCCAGCTACTGCAGGTGTAGGCGCCCGGCATGCGGCCGGCCTTCACCGAGCCGTTGTTGGCAATCGTCGATCCGCTGACGGTGCTGGGGTCCACCCAGGCCCCCGCCCCCGGGGGTTGCTCTCCCGAGGTCGCCTGGACGTACTCAGCGGCGTGGCATAGGTGCGATCCAGTGAACGAGGTGGCGCACAGGGCGTGCATGCCCGCGCGTCCACCGGTGACCTTGCCGTTGTATGAGGCGCCTGTGAAACCTGCGAAGGCCGGGACATCTTCCGTCACTGCACCGCCGGTGCCCGCGGGGCCCGCCGGTCCTGGGTTGCCACGATCACCCTTATCGCCCTTGTCGCCTTTGTCCCCTTTGAGGCCGGCCTCGCCGCGATCGCCTTTGTCGCCCTTGTCCCCTTTTACACCCGGGATTCCCGTTGGTCCGGTGTCGCCCTTGTCCCCTTTATCGCCCTTGTCGCCCCGGTCGCCCTTGAGCCCCTGAGTGCCCGGCGCGCCCGGTGCACCCGGTGTCCCCATCGGGCCAGCCTCGCCCTTATCGCCTTTGTCCCCCTTATCGCCCTTGTCCCCCTTACCACCATCGCGACCAGGCTCGCCTTTGTCCCCCATGGCGCCCATGGCACCGTTCGTGCCGTTCGTACCGTCGTGGCTACAGCCATTCGCCAGCGCCAGCGTCGCGCTCAGCCCAAATCCAAAGAGCGTATTCAGGGTCGTTAGGGTTCGCATCGCCATCCTCGCACCATGTAGGTCAAGATGGGCGGAACCTA
>DAORCZ010000171.1:0-11267 GCA_035345735.1 Pseudomonadota bacterium
AAGTCTTCGATCAGGCTGTGATGCAGGGCCCGATAGTCGGCAGGGTGCGGCACGATGAAGACAGACGCCAGCGCGTCCGCAACGCAGACCAAGACACCACACTGCGACTCGTGGATCTCGAACATGCGCAGCGCTTCTTCCAGTGCGGCCACCGCCCGCCCCGGCGTGGCTGACTCACTCCGCGGCGACAGCCCCTCGCGCAGGGCCTGACGCGAGTACTCACTCCACGCGATCTCGGGACCGCCAAAGTGCAACGCCAGGAAGCCCTCCATCGCCAAATGTAGAGGCAGAAAGCGCAGCTGATTCTCGCTCTCGCGCTTCACCATGCGGTGCAGAAGCTGAACGTCGCGCACCGGACTGCGCTGGCCACCGCGCCCCGCTCCCTCCTCGCAGAGCTGCGAACCCAGGCTCGCCACGGGACTGCCATCATCGCTATACGACACCACCAGACCGTGCGGGATGTAGCCGATGTACTTCAGGCCTTCCTGGATCATGTTGCCCGGCTGCATCCCATCGGGCAGGCCGTCCAGGGCAACGACGCTGAGGGGCTGGCGATAGCGTTGCAGCGCAAGCCGCAGATCGCCACGCACCTGCGAGCGCAGAAGAGGCACTAGGCGCACCGATCCGCACTGCTGCGGCGCCGCCGGCACCAGCCCCTTGAGCGTCAAGGTCTGCAAGAGTCCCGCGACGGACTTCATGCCAGCTCCTCGTGCGGGGGAGCGTGCGCGCCCGCCTCGGCCGCCGGGACGCGATCGCTACTCGTCGCGGGCTCGGACGGCAAGCGGGCCAGGACCTGGGGCAGCCGCTCGGCCAGGTATTGTTCCAGCTCCGATAGGGGGGCACTGCCATCGGCAAAGCGAGCGAAGCCGAGCATGGTCAGCAGGTCTTCGGCATCGCGTAGGCCCATCGTCGCAATCGCCGGCCCCAGGGCCCGCGGCATGAACCGATCAGAGTCGAACACCGGATTGGCATGCACGATCGCCGTGCTGCGGCGCGGATCAATCTGCTGACGAAACCAGGCTGCGATCGACTGACAGACGCCGGGTGGATCGTTCTCAAACCCATCGGAGACGATCACGATCAGCTCGGGCCGGGAGGCCAGCGCGGCCAAGAGCGGCTCGCCCAGTGCAGTCTGCCCCTGCGCCTGCACGCAAAGCTCTTGCTCGACAGTCACCATCCCTGGCGAAGCAGAGGCGGCGCCCCCACCTGCCTGCGCATCAAGCGGGAGCGGCAGGGCGGGCGTCCAGAAGGCGCGGTACTCGCGTGAGGCAGCCCGGAGGATCTGACTCGCCGCCAACGCCACAGCCAGAGGTCGTCGCCGCTTTTCCTGCGAGCCGGAGGCCGAGAAGCTGCGATCCAAGATGGCCGCCACCCGTCCCAGCCTGCGACGCTGCGGGCCGTGCCCCAGGGCACGCTCGGCAGCCCCACGCAGCGCAGTGACAAACTCCCCCCCCCGCGCTCGCCTCTCGTCGAGCGAGTAGCGGAGGATGTAGAGGCACAGCTTGGTCAGCGGCGCACGCGAGAGGTCGAAGTCGATGGGAGTCGCCCCGGCCCGCTCGGTCTTCGCCAGCAGGCGCAGCTTTTCGCTCGCGGTCATGCGCGCCTGAATCTGGCTCAGGAATACGTCTTCGGGGATGCGATGCTTTCGCGCAAGTCCAGCCGCGATGGTGTAGGGCAGATCGTAGACCGCCTCGGCAGAGTAGTGCGCGCGCCGAAAGCTCTCGAACAGCGGCGTGACAAAACCCCCTCGCTGCTGCCGCGCCGCAAACAGAAACGCCCCGACCTCGCCGGGCAGTTTCAGATGCGCGTGGGCCGCGGCTGCCCGAAGGGGGGCGCGATACTTCACGGCGTCAAAGGACAGATCGCGACGCCGCAGAAGAAAGGTCCGCACGATCGCTCGCGTGCGGCGATTGTTCACCCGCCTCTGGCGTAGCTCTGAAAACAGGTGATACACGCGCTGCGGTGGCAGACCCAGCAGGGCAGCCAAGATCAGCTGGCCCTCTTCCTGCCTCTGCGCAGCGTCGGTGGGGGCCCCAGCTGACAGCAGGTTCTGGATGATCAGCGTCTGGTTGAAGTGGTTCACACCAGCCACCAGCGTGCGCGCGTAGAGCCGCCGGTAGTTGCCCAAGATGTACTCGTGCAGAAAGCGAATCGAGACGCTCTGGCTCTCGCTACCGCCGTAGAACTCGGACTGTCCGCTGCAGGCGAAGCAGGCGTTGATGAACAGCACCAGGTCTTCCTGGGCAACACGCTCCGCTGCGCTCTTTGGGGGACTCATCAGCGTCCCCGCCGGGCTGGCCTGGCCATGCTGGATTCCCGCCTACTGCATCGCACGATGAAAAATGCCGCCGGAGGAGTGGCGGCGCGACCACTTGCATCCAGTACAAAAACTAGCTCTCGGAAGTCGCGCCAAAGTCCCACCGGCGGCAGTCCCGAGTGTACGGCGGCGAGCCGCCGGCCGACAAGCCTGCCCAGTCCGGGCCCATGGGCGCGCGCGTGGGGCGGACCGGTCTTCGCGGCTAAGTGCGCGAAATCAGGCCGGGCGAGCCGCGCCCCGCATTTGGCCAGCGCCTTGCAAATGCTGGGCGATGACGAAGGAGGATGCGATGTCTGCTCCGAGCTGTTTTCCTGGGCGAGTTCTCAATGGCCGCTATCGACTGGACGAGATCGTCGGTAAGGGGGAAGTGGCCACGGTGTGGCGAGGCTACGATCTCCAAGCCGAGCGCGTCTGCGCCATCAAGATGCTCAAACCAGCGATGGCGGGCGACAGCCGCGAGCGTCGACGCTTGGCGCGTGAAGGCGCGCTGGTCTCGCGGCTGTGCCACCCCAACCTGCCGCTCATGCACGCGCTGGATGTCACGCCAGAGGGTGCGCCGTATCTGGTCATGGAGTATCTGCCGGGTCGCACGCTACGCGACCTCTTGCGACTGCGCGGTCGCCTGAGCTTTGCGCAAGCCAGTCACCTGCTGCGACAGGTCGGCAGCGCGCTCGCCAGCGCCCATGCCATGGGAGTGCTGCACCGCGATCTGAAGCCCCAGAACATCGTGCTGCAGGCGTCGACCAGCGCCACCGATCAGGCGTTTGATGTGCTGCAGGCCGTGGTCAAGGTCATCGACTTCGGCTCGGCTGGTGAGCGCGAGAAGAGTGACGAAGCGAGCATCTGTGCACCGCTTGCGCGCGATATCGAATACCGCGCCCCCGAGCTGCAAGAGGAGGGCGGCCCCGTCGATGCACGAGCCGATCAGTGGTCGCTGGCGGTGGTCGCCTACGAGATCCTGGCTGGCGTGCAGCCATTCCGCGATGCCGATCCGGTGCACCTGGCGCTGCAAATCCGCGACGGCAGATTCACACCGCTGAGCCTGCATCGCCCGGATCTGCCGGCCTATGTCGCGGCCGCCATCGATCGGGCGCTCTCGCTGAAGCCGAGTGAGCGCTTTGCGTCGATCACGGACTTTGTGCGGGCACTGCACGGCGACTGGCCGCGGATGTTTCGCGTCGCTACGCCGCTCCGGCCAGAGCCTGAAGCTGCCCCCGCCGTTGAGCTGGTCAGCGCCGTTGCTGAGCGCGGCACACCGCATCGCCTGCCCTCGCCCTTTCGCGCGGCGGCCGGCGTGCTCCTGGCGACAGTCGCCTTCGCCATGCCATTTAGCTTTACCGCGGGCATCGCCAGACACCGCCAGACACCCGCGGCAGAGGTCTCTGAGCTTGCGACCGAACCGCTCGCTGCGAGTGCAGCCAGCCGCCTTGGCTCGTCGAGAACTACGGCAAAGAGTCCGATTCCCCCCCTGCGCGCCGCCGATCCGCTGCCCGGCGATACATTTCCTCCGTTGCGACTGCCCGACGAAGAGTAGGGCTGATTAGCGCGGCGGATCGACGCCGGGAACTGTGAAGTCAGACAGCATGATCTTCTGTTGCAGCGTACGAGCCCACACGCTGAGCATCTCGTCATCACTCTTGGGAGCCCGGCTGATCGACTCGCCGGTCACGATGTCGAGCTGGGCCGGGTTCTCGGCCGAGAGTCGCAGGTGCATCTGGCACAGCGCCTTGGTGATGTCGTGGAACGGAAACGCGCAGCCAGTCGAACGGGCGACTTCGAAGAGGTAGCTCTCGACCTGCTCTGCGGCTTGCGCACTGAGCTGCCAAGTCGCCGGCAGCGGCCAGGCCACACCGCAGTTCTTCGACGTGATCAGGCCGCGATGGATCGCCTCGATCACCACTCGCTCTGGCGTGAGCTTGCCCGTTGCTGCGAACCACACTCCAGGCACCAAGAAAGTGCCGTTGAAGCCCGCCGCCGCCGCCGAGAGTTCCACGATCTGTCCAAGGGGCAGCGCACTATCACGCGGCCAGGCCACACGGACGTAGCGCAGCGCTGTTGCCTCTGCTTCGGCCTTGGGGTCGACGGCGAGAACCAGTCCTTGCTGTCCGTCCTTCAGCTCGATCAGGAATCCCTGCTGCAGCTGGCGAAAGTCGCTGACCTCGCGCGGCGGCACATGCGGCAGGCTCAGCTCGGCGGGAACCTCGGGCTCAGAGGCAGGTGGACGACGATGCATCGGCTTCTCCTGAATGCGCGACGGCAGACCGAGGACGGCTGCCGCGCACTGCTCAGCTTATCACGTTCCCTGGGCAGCCAGCCCGGTGGCTGATGCGCGCCGGGCCGGCCGGCACTAGCGACGGACTTTGCTGACCCGAAAGAACGAAAGGAGATCCGATTCGTTGCTGGAGATCAGAGCATCGACGCCATCTTGTCGCGTGTGCCGCATCACCTGCAGCGTGCCGGTCGCCGTCGCCGTCAGCACACCTACGCGGCGAAAGCCCTGGAACATCTTCGGCCGCACCTCCGCCATCATCGCTTCGAATGCCGGATCACTGCGCCCTGGCGCGATGCGCAGGTCAACAAGGAGGAAGCGATCGGTGCGGCCGATGCGATCCAGGCGCGATATCAGGTAACTGTATTGAAAGCGCGCGTCGCTGAGATCGACAAAGGAGGCGGCCGTGCGAACGACCCGCACAAGTTGCTGGCCTTGCGGCAGCGACTCTTGCAGCAGGACGAAGTAGGGATTGCGCAGGACTTCTATGGGAAGCGCAGACGAGATTGGCCATTATCGCGCGGTTTGTCGCTGCCAGGTAAGCAGCCGTTTGCCACCAGCGCCAACATCGTAGGTATGTTCGGCCAGGAGGATCGCGCCAGGCAGCGTCGGCGTCGGCTCGGTCAGGCTAGTCATCGAAAGTACATAGCCGGCCGGCGCAACTAGGCGCACCGCTAGCCCCAGCCACTGCGGGGGCGGCAGTGCCGCACGCGAGACTGCGAGGCCATAGCCAGCCGCGCCCGGTTCCGGCACCAGGCGCTCGGCATCGCACGACTCGACGGTGTAGGAGAGCCCAAGCTCGCGTCTCAAGGTCTGCAGGAAGGCCGCCTTCTTGCCGACTCGTTCGACCAAGGTCACCTGCAGTTCTGGTCGCAGCAGTGCACAGAGCACGCCGGGAAATCCCGCCCCGCTGCCGACGTCGATGAGGGTCGGTGCAGGCAGATCAGCCGTCGGCGGCAGCTGAGCCACACAAGCCAAGCAGTCTAGGAAGTGATGCGTCGCTACTCGCTCTGCATCGTCAAGCGGAATGGCCGTGAGGTTGATCTTGGCTCCCCACAGTCCGAGGAGCTGAGCGTACTGCTCGATCTTGGTGAGTGCGTCGGAAGAAAGCGAGATGCACAACGCCTCAGCCCCGCGTCGCACGCGGTCTTGCAAGGCAGTCAGACGATGAAACTCAGAATTGGGCGGGGCGTGTTCGCGCGGAGCGAGCAAGGGACGAGCCACAGACATGGATTGCTCGGAGGGGTTCTAAAGTGGACGGGAAGAGCGGGCAGAATGCTCGGTCTGCCTGCGACTGACTGGCTTGAGGTTAGCGGGCGTCGGTGCGAGCGTCGGTTAGGGCCCCGGCATCGGTCGGTGCCTGCGGGCAGCAGGTGTCGTCGACAAACGGGCAGTACAGGTCGCTATCAGCGCCCCCCGGCTTGCGCTGTGGAGGCAGCGCGCTGTCCGCCCCACACGGCGTGCCGGCCGCGACGCAGCTACCCCCGTTGCAGCGCGGTCCACGCGCCACACAAACCGACTGAGCGGTCCCACAAATCGCCTCGACGTTGGGGTCGGGAGAACTGTAGAAGCTGCAGACGCCGGTGGGGTCGGTAGGCATCGGCCCCGTGGTAGCGCTCCCCCCGTCTGTCCCCATGTCGTTGATAGCCGGGATGAACCCCCCGCCCTGGCCACCTAGGGCCGGCGCGCCAGCGGCGCCCGGAACAAAGACCAGACGGCAGCTCTCGGCACGATGGCGGCAGTCAGCACACTGCCCGGCTAGCGCGCCGCTCTTGGCCACAACGTAGCAAGAGCGTGGAAAGACGCACTGCCCGCGCGCCCCCAGGAGCGTGTCATTGGTCCCGGGAGTGACGGTGGTGCCCCCACAGGTGACCGCGCCGATGAGCACACCGGTCAACAGGGCGGCACCGATGAACATACCGGTTCGCAAAGGCAGCTTCTGGGTCGACATGCTGGCTAAGGTACTCGACGGAATTGGCGATGGCAAAGGAGGCCCGGCAGCGGGAGAGGGGGACGAGCGAGAGAGTCCTAGCTGCTCTTGTTTCGTCCGGGGAAGAGCGCGCTCACCATCTCCTGCGCTTTCAGGAGGTACTCGTTCACGACACGCGCTGCTTCATCTGCCTTGCGTGCCCGCACCGCCGCGATGACATCTCGGTGGTGCTTGCGAATCACCGCCGCCGGCGGCGAGACCTGGGCAAAGAAGGCAGCGTGCGACTGCACGGCTGCGCGGATGGTGTTGATGAGCAGGGTGAACACGCGATTGTGCGCTGCCCGCGTCAGCTCCAGATAGAACTCGTAGTCGAGCTTGAGCAGATCATCCGGAGACTGATCGGCCTCAGCACGCTTGGCGAGCTCTTCGAGTTTGGTCAGCTGCTCTGGCGTGGCGCGCTCCGCGGCCATCTGGGCGATGTCGCGGGCGAAGATGCGGCGAAATTCCAGCACATCTTCCAGCACGTCGATTCCCGTCGTGCCATCCGTCCCGCCGGCCACCAAGTGTGACACCAGCTCAACGCCGGCCGTCTGCATGAAGTCCAGGACGCGCGTACCGTCACCCTGACGCGTCTTGACCAGGCCCATTTGCTCAAGCGCCTTGATGGCTTCCCGCAAGGACGCCCGGTTCACACCCAGATCTTCCGCGAGCTTGCGCTCGGGTGGCAGCTTCTCGCCAGTAGCATAGTGGCCCCGCAGGATCAGGCTGCGGAGCTGTTGAACTATCTCTTCTGCGACTCGTTGTTTTCCTATTGGCTTAAGCATCGGGGGGCAGGGTATCGAATCTGAACTGTATTGGCCAGCCCGATTTTGTGGCATCTGGTGAGGCGCGAAACATCCCGCAAATCCGCGCATCTATCGACGAGCCGCGACGCGAGTCGCCCCCCCTTCCGCTCCCTTGTCGGCCCTCGTTTGTCACCCCGTTGCCGCCCCGTTGCCAAAGGAGGCGAGCGCACCCACTTACCCACTGCCCGGCGCGCTGGTCGTTTCCCTCGTGCGGCCGGCTGTACTTTTTCATTGCTGCGGGGGGCCTGTCTGTGGACCATGCCTGCGCTTTATTCCACCAGCAGCCAAGGGAGGTGCCGAACGATGCACACAACGGGGACGATTCCACGTCGTTGGTCGATTGCCGATTCACGCGAGATCTACAGCCTGCGCCAGTGGGGCGGGCGTTACTTCGAAATCAACGACAGTGGGCACTTGGTGGCCTTTCCCGCCAACGCCGGAACATCGAGCACGAGCAACAACGCCGCCGAAAATCCGACCGGCATCGATCTCAAGGATCTCGTTGATGAGGTCCGCGAGCGGGGCATCGGCCTGCCTCTCCTGATTCGCTTTCCGGAGATCCTCAAGAGTCGCATCGTCGACCTCAACGAAGCCTTCCGCACCGCGATCACCGAGTACGGCTATCGCGGCATGTATCGCGGCGTCTACCCCATCAAGGTCAATCAAGACCGCTACGTCGTCGAGCAGATCGTCCACTACGGTCGCCCCTACCACTATGGGCTGGAGGCCGGCAGCAAGCCCGAGCTCCTCGCCGTGCTGGCCATGCTCGATGACGAAGAGGCGCTGATCATCTGCAACGGCTACAAGGATGCGGAGTACGTCGAGACCGCGCTCTTGGGCAGCAAGCTGGGACGCAACATCATCCTGGTCGTCGAGAAGTTCAGCGAGCTGCCGCTCATCGCGGCGATGTCAAAGAAGCACGGCATCCGGCCGATGATTGGCATCCGCGCCAAGCTGTCGACCCGCGGCTCGGGGCGCTGGGAGTCGTCCGGTGGCGACCGCAGCAAGTTCGGCCTCTCCTCGCGCGAGATGCTCGAAGCGATGCGCTTCCTGCGCGAGCACGGCCTGCTCGATAGCTTCGAGCTCCTGCACTTTCACCTCGGGAGCCAGATCTCGTCGATTCGTTCGATCAAGAACGCCATCCGCGAAGCCGGTCGCTTCTTCGTCGAGCTGTCGAAGGCCGGAGCGCCCCTGCGCTACGTCGATGTCGGCGGCGGGCTGGGCGTCGATTACGACGGCTCGCAGACCAACTTCTCAAGCTCGATGAACTACAGCTTGCAGGAGTACGCCAACGATGTGGTCTACGGGATGATGGAGCTCTGCGATGAGGCCCAGATCCCGCACCCGGTCATTGTCAGCGAATCAGGGCGCGCCATCTCAGCACACCATGCCGTGCTGATCGTCGATGTCCTGGGCGTGGCCGAGTTCGATGTGGGCAAGATGCCCGACACGCTGCCCGATGGTGTGGCCCCCGTCGTGCGCCGCTTGTGGGAAGCGTACCGCGACGTCTCGCGCAAGAACCTGCTTGAGGCGTATCACGACTCCATCGAGTACAAAGACGAGTGCCTGACGCTGTTCACGCTCGGCCACTTGTCGCTCAATGACCGCGTCATCGCCGAAGACATCTTCTGGGCGCTGTGCCAGAAGATCCTCAAGCTCGGGCGCGAGCTGCCGCAGATGCCGGAGGACCTCGATGGTCTGGCCCGCGCGCTGAGCGACACCTACTTCTGCAACTTCTCGATGTTTCAGTCGGTACCGGATAGCTGGGCGGTCGATCAGCTGTTTCCGATCATGCCGATTCACCAGCTACACGAAGAGCCAACGCGCGCTGCTGTGCTGGCCGATATCACCTGCGACAGCGACGGAAAAATCGACCAGTTCATCGACCCGCGAGACGTGAAGCACGTCCTTGAGCTGCACTCGCTGGGTGATGGCGACTACTTCATCGGCATCTTCCTGGTGGGCGCCTATCAAGAGATCCTCGGCGACTTGCACAACCTGTTCGGTGACACCAACACCGTGCACGTCCTCTCGGCGCCGGGGGGCGGCTACCACATCGAGCACGTGGTGCGCGGCGACACCGTCACCGATGTCCTCAAGTACGTCGGTCACAGCCCCGAAGATCTGCAGGCCCGCATGCGTCGCGCTGCCGAGATCGCACTGCGCAGCCGGCGCATGACCATCGAAGAGACGCGCAAGCTCCTCGGCATGTACGAGCAGGGTCTCACCGGCTACACCTACCTCGAACGCGACTAGGCCTGGTCGCCGTCCCCGCCCCGCCGCTGCGCAGAATTTGACTCTCGATCTCTGCGCAGTACGTTCAAGCCGTAGCGCTAGGCCCCACCATGAACAGCTCCCCCTTTACGTCGGATGCGGCCACGGCCCAGAAGTCGGTCCCTGCCGAGTCGGCCGCGGTCGCGCCCCCTCCCCCCGAAGCCCTACCTGACTCAGCGATGCCTGCCGCCCGGGGCGTGCCAGCGACCCGCACCGCTCGGCCATCGGCCGCTCGTCAGAGCCCCCGCCGGCCAGCCAGCACCGTCCCCAAGGAAGCCGCAGCGCCGCCCAGCCCCGGCTCGGTGCGACAGCGCGAAGCCATCGGCGTCCTCATCCTCGCCAGCGGCTTGTTTGTGCTGCTCAGTGCTGGGTCGCTGCTCTTCGGGAGTGGCGAGCTCATGGGGCCCGTCGGGCAGTGGCTGGCCTTGAGCGTCTATCGTGGGATCGGCATCAGCGTCCTGGGTCTCGGCGTGATGCTCATCTACGTCGCGGTCCAGCGCCTGCGCAGCCGAGCCATCCGCCTCGCGCCGCTTCCGATCGTCGGGGGCTTGGGTCTCTTCGTCTCGCTAAGCGTGCTCCTGCACGTTGGAGGCGACGGCCTGCGCCTGCAAGGCATCACACCGGGGGGCGCCCTAGGCGAATACGCTGCCGAGCTGGGTGTCGCGCTCCTTGGCGTGGTGGGCACGATCCTGGTCTCGGCCTGTCTGCTCTTGCTCTCGCTCCTGGCAACGACACCGCTGACCTTGGGCGGGGCATCGACGCGCATCGCAGCTTGGCTGCGAGCGATCTTTTCCCGACTCGCGCAGCGACTGCAGCCGAGCCTAGCGCGCATTCGCGGCGCGCTGTCCGCGCTGTGGGGACGAGCCCGCGCGACCACGACGGCACGCCCCGCCGAACCAGACCACGCCCCGCCGGCTGAGCCCTCGGACGCGTCGACAAACCAGGCGCCCAGCGACGAACCAGGGGTGCCGCAGGCGCTGCGTGACTACGGCGATGATCGCGATGTCCGCCCCTCGGGCTCACCGCTCGCAGCGCGCCCTCGCCCGGGCCGCACTGCCGAGCCGCCCCCCGAGAAGCGTGCAACGGAGCCGTCGCGGACTGGCCAGCGCCCAGGCCCCGCCAAGCCAACGGCCGACGACGCCGGGCCGGTCATCATCGAGCGCAAGGTCGCGCCCGCAGCGACTCCGGAGCCCGTGCCCGAACGGCCCGCCGATACTGCAGCGACGGAGCCCATGACTGCTCCGCCGCAGTTTGCACCCGAGCATCGCGCAGTCGGCACTGGGGCTCCGGCCGCTACGCCAACAGGCTTGGCCAGCAGCGCGGCACCGCGTTCGCCGTTTGGTCCCCCTGAAGAGCCGCTGTCCCAACCCGTACAACTAGAGGACGGAAGCCCCGCCGAAGAGGGGAACGATCCCCCCATCGTCCTGCCCTCGCATGAGAGCCCCACTGCCGAAGACTTGAGCTCGGCTGCCCACTCGCTGCCGACCCCCGCTCCGCCCGCCCAGCGCAAGCGGCGTCAGAGCAACTATCAGGCCCTGCACAAAGGCCCGTTTACCCCGCCGCCGATCGAGCTCCTCGACTACGAAGAACCGGCGCAGCGCGACATCGATCGTCGCGCCATGCTGGAGCTAG
>DAORCZ010000172.1:0-11233 GCA_035345735.1 Pseudomonadota bacterium
GATGCGCGACAGGCCATCGAAGACGGCGTCTACGCCAGCTGGGCCAAAAACAAGCTCGCGCAGATCGACCGGCACGAGCACGCCGCCCCGCGCGCCTGAGGTCAGCCCGATGAGCCACGAGGTCGTCACCACCACCACCGGCGCGCTGGCGCTGCGCTGCCAGCAGACCGGCGAGACCATGCACCCCGGCGTCGGTCCACTGGTCGAAGCCGAGGCGCTGTACGCGCGGCAGTCGCGGCTGGATGCGCGCCTCGCGGCCCAGACCGCGCCGCTCGTCTTGTTCGACGTGGGTCTGGGGGGCGGATCGAACGCGCTCGCCGCCCGCGCCATCGCCGAGGCCGCGCCGCCGGGTGCCGCCCCGCTGCACATCGTCAGCTTCGAGCGCGACCTAGGCGCGCTGGCGCTGGCTCTTCGCCATGGAGCTGCCTTTGGGCTCGACGGGGCAGCGGGCCAGGCGGCGCAGGCGCTGATGGCCGGGGGTGAGCCCACGACCGCCCGCACACGCTGGTCGCTGCGTCGCGGAGACCTGCTGGCTGCACTGGCCGCCGAGCCCACGCGCGCCGACATCGTCTTTTGGGACCCCTTTTCGCCCAAAGCCAACCCCGAGCTGTGGACCGTCGCCGCCTTCGCTGCCTGCCGCCGCGTGGCCGGCCCGCGCTGCACGCTGTACACCTACAGCGCCTCGACGGCGACGCGCGTCGCCTTGCTGCTGGCCGGCTGGGCGGTCGGGGTCGGCGAGGCCATCGGCAGCAAGGCGCAGACCACCGCAGCAGCGATCGACGTGGCCGATCTGCAGCGACCGCTGGATCAGCGCTGGCTGCCCCGCGTCGCGCGCTCCGACGCCCCGCTGCCGCCCGACGCCCCGCCAGACGTGGCGCAGCGCCTCGCCGCCGCCCCCCAGTTCAGCGGCCGCGGCTAGGAGATTCTTGCAGTAATCAAGAGATGAACAAAGATATATAAAATATTGATGCTTTTTATTACGTTTTCAGCATATTGATTTGCGAATATCATTACAATTGGCAGTCCATTGAATCATTGCTAAGCCAATACAGCAACAAGCTCCTCGCCGTGGGGCTTCAGCCGAAATTGGACGGTAGAAGCCTTCAAAGCAAGGACGGGCGAACTCAAGGACGGAGCATCGCAGCGATGGCCAGAACCGCGCATCGGATGCTCACGAGAGAGCAGCACACAATCTCGAAGGGGGGTGACGGTCTCACGCCTTCCCCAACGCCGGACCTTCATCTTGCGGACGGACCGGCCACAACTTGACGAAATCCCCCCCCAGCCAGCTGCATCGTCGTCCCCTTGGGCGCCTGCCAATCGCCTGAAGAGAAGGAACCTGACGCATCTGGTGTTGCGCTTATCAGCTTTCGGCAGACATCGCCGAGAGTATTACCGGTAGATAGCGTGGGCGTCGCGCCCAGCCAGGCCGTCAGGGTATGGCGATCTTCCATCGTCTCAAGGCGCCAATTCTCTAGATGCAGACGAGTACCCGCTGGCACCGGAAGTGCTACAAACCTATTCGCATGATGAAGTGAACCACAGTAAGAAAAGCCCTCTGGTGTTTCCCTCATTTCCATCATGACAACAGCTTGGCGCAGATCAAGAGCAAATTCCATCATCGACGGAATAATCAGCCATCGCTCGTGATCGGCTGGTTCAGGGATATCTATCGTACATAGATAGATACTTTCTGGTGGTTTCCCCGGGCGAGGTCCGTTGCACTGGAAGCGGACATCATCCTGCAACTGCGGACCCGGCTTCGTGTGGGAGTAACAACCGCATAGCATGATCGCAGCAAGAGTCACGATTTCAGTTGTCCGCATATGCCACTATCTATTACTTTCTCAGGAGGTCGATGAGTTGATTATTTTGAAGCGTATCCATCAAAGAGAGATCGTGTTCCGATAGTGCGCCATTCTTTGTAAGATTTTTCATGAAATACTCAAATTTGGTATTTCGTTGGTGTGATGAACGCCTAATTACTCCGCGGCGGCCTAGGTTGATTTCTTGAATCTACAATCGAAAATTCGTCACTCAACCGGTACGCCGTCATTGTCCGAACGGTGGGTGCACCAACATCGAGAAAATCGCATGAGTATCCAAAATCTGGAATCTCAGACGATAATTCAAGTATATATCTATAGACCCCTGGTTTAAAATTCGACGGGCTACCAAGAAAATATCCTTCTATGCTTTCCTGGGAGGAGGCAGGTACAAGTCTGAGGCCAGATGTATCGGTCCCGCACTTGCCACCCCGTTCATAGGGCTTCCATTTGTTTTTCTCGAATACTTCGATACGCCCAAATAGATTACCCATCGCCGTAAATCCATACCATGATGACGGACCTCTGTTTTCAACTATATATCGCGGAACACCCTCTGCCGACGGAATCCAATCGCGTCTCAGTGCGACATCTTTGGGCGTTGGCCGAACAATATTAATTTCAAACAATTCTAATGATGCATTGGCTCTCGACCCTCGCTCATCAACAGAGCATGGCCTTATGATATTGAAGCTCAAGTTCACCATGATTTCCAGCTCGTCCCCCTGAAGGTGGGTCTGCTGCCCAATCACGGATGGTTGTTTATCTTCTTTTTTCCAGATATGGACAAAGAAAGAATAGTTCCCTCGCTGCGGCAGGTTCAATTCTGAAGTACTTCTACACCAAGGCAGGTGCGCTTCTTCATTGTTGGCATTTGTGATTAAACATCTAAAGTACTCCTTATCATTCCGGATGCTCAGCTCCGCACGCTGTATGCCAACAAACACTTCATTCTTTAAGATGACTGCTAATTTGGTACTGTATTTCCCAGTTGACTGATTTGGTAATCCGAAGGCCGGAGGCGGCAAACCTAAGGTCGCGGGTGCTCGCAGCGCGAAAAACGCAGAGAACAGCAGACCATGAAACATCGGTACATGGTGCTTTCTATTCCTCATCGGCCGGGTACCCCCATCGGTTCGCGTGCGATGGCACGGATAAAGTCGTAAGCTCGCTCATAGAGTTGTCCGTCTACCATAAGTCCTTTCCCTGGTAACCTTCCGGTATGCTCAAATGGCATTCCCTTCATAGCTAACCACATGTGCCCCAATAGCTCGTGCGCAGTGTACCTTTCTGGACTACTCCAAAAACAGACCGCGGATATATTCTTATTATCGTCCGGGTGGTCGGTCACTTTGCGCAGCCGCTGGCCCTGGGCGTCGTTGTAGTCCCACTGCATCCGGGACAGGTGCGGCATCCCTGTCATATTGCCATGGGCGTCATGGACATAGCGGACCGTGTCGGTGCCGACCGTCGTCTTGCTCAGTCGGTTGCTCGTCTTTCCTGACTCAAGCTGGCTCGGCTCTTCATACGCGTAGTCGCGCGTCCAGCCGGGCAGGCTGGGGTCGCTGCCGCGGTGGGTCATCTTTTGGAGGTTGCCGACCTCGTCGTAGATGAGCTTCTGGAAGTACCGGCCCATCGCGTTGCCGTCTTCCGGATGCAGCAGGCCGACGCGGGGGGAGTCGTCGGGGCTGGTCGGCACGTTGGTCAAGCCGCCGCCGACGAGCTGACCCAGGTGTTCGCGGCCAGATGCGTCGATGAGCTGATACAGCGCGTCGTAGGTGTAGTCGGCGCTGGGCTCGACCCGCCTGTTTCGGAAGTAGAGCGTCTGCTGCGCGTCGTCCTGCAGGTGCGTGATGTTGCCGACGGGGTCGTAGGTGTATTGCAGGTCTTGCAGCGAGTCCGAGCCGCGCGTCGTGGCGAGGCGGGTGAGTCGGAAGGTCTGCGAATCGTAGCGATAGGTGGTCTTAACGCCGTTGCCGTAGGCAATCCGCGTCCGCTGGCCCTTTTCGTCGTAGTCGATGTCGCTGACGAAGACGGTGAGCGTCGAACTGCCGCGCAGGTTGCCTTCCACGCGCTCCAGCAGGTTCGCTTCGTTGTAGCTCGGGCGGAGCACGCTGCCGTCGGGCGTCGTGAGACGAAGCGGGCGATTCAGTGCGTCGTAGGCGCTGCTGCGCGAATACTCGGCGGGCTCCAGCGCGACGGTCGCGGAATGATCGAGGGTCTGGCGATACTGCGCTGCCAAGCGGCGCGTCTCGCGCAGGAGGTTGCCTTTGAAGTCATAGCGTTCGTGCGTGACGACTCCACCGCAGTCGAAGAGCTGTGCGACTTGGCCGCGCAGGTTGTTCGCTTCGGGCGTGGGCTGTGACTCGCCGTAGATCAGGCGATGCACCACCGTCTCGGCCGCGCTGCCGGTGCGCAGGTGCGTGTCGGTTGGGCGCCGCAGCACGTCGTATTCCACGCGCCGCACGTGGCCGCGACTGTCCCAGGCATAAAGCGGCTTGCCGGCCACATCGTTTAGCATCCACCTCTCGCCGGCTTCCATGCTGGCGGTGTGGATCGGCTGCTTCAGCAGATCGTAGTCGTAGCGCATCACCAGG
This sequence comes from Pseudomonadota bacterium, assembly GCA_035345735.1. GTDB lineage: Bacteria > Myxococcota_A > Polyangia > Palsa-1104 > JAEUJZ01 > JAEUJZ01. Next base: position 4,424 of record DAORCZ010000172.1, read on the forward strand.
CGGCTGCGGGCATCGATGACTTGGCGTTGATTGCCCTGAAAATGCACAGGTGGGGGAGTGGAGGTGCAGGGCAATAACCATGCTGGAGCCGGCTGGAACGCGCGCGATGATGTAGTTTGGATTGTCTGTATCGAACAGGTGCTAACGGCGCTGCTTTCTATACGCATCGATCCACTGCTCGATGCGATAGGAGTCCTTGCCGATGTCTTCACCGGTTAGTTTGGCGATTGCGCCTCGGATCACCTTCTGGAGAGATGGATGTATTTCTTCTCGCATGCTCGCCGGTTGATCTGACGGTGGCAGGTCGAGGCTCATCAGCAAGTGATATAGAGGCTCCACGGCGTCACGGTTACCGATGACGGCCAACCCACCCACGACGCCTAATCGATAATCAAATCTGCCTCTGGCGCCGCTGCAATGAACATTCCGCGGGTTGAGCATGGGAATCAGGAGCTCATAGGCAGCTTGATCGCCTGGTGCTCCGATCATTTGAGCGGCTTTCGAGACGACCTCGTACCATGGACTCTGTAATGCCTGCGAAAGCAGGGGACGCCCGGCTCGATCAGGTAACTCTGCGGCTATCTCGGCGAGATACAATAAGTATCTTGGATTCTGGCGGGCCAGCGGCTTCTTCGCCATCTCTGTATATGCCTTAACCATGGCTGGCAGGGCCGCTTTGCCAAGCTTCTCGAGATGCTGAAAGCCTGGGCCCAGCGGCTCTTTCTTCGTGCTCGAAGGATCCACAAGCGCTCGCAGCGCATAGGAAATCACGGCCTCTTTGACTTTGGGGTCGTCGAAGTTCTCGAGAACTGTCGCTGCAGCGTCGCCTATGCGGAGATCTGAGCTCTGGAGCAGCTTACGAAGCGGCCCGATCGCGGCGGTTCCCTGCTTGATGAGCGCCTCCTGAATAGGCTTGAGCGCGTCATCTCGATCGAAGCGTTCTGAGGCAGCCACCAGAGTTAGTCGCAGGATGAGCGGCTTGACAGCATTCGCCGCACTCTCGGCGGCTGCAGGGCGCCAGGAGGATACAAGCAAGACCCAGCTGGCAACCAAGCTAAGGGTGGCGAAACTGCTGGACAGTTTTGACAAAGATTTTTCCTGTGAGGTACTGCTCAATCGCAAGAGCCCAATGTCGCTCTTCACCGAGGCGGAGCAGGTTTTCTAGCTTCTTGCCGATTTTCTTTTCCTCTGGGTCTTTGGATCGATTGAATGAATCGATGGCCAGTTGGAGAATAACCTGATTACCGGTATATAGCTTCTGCCGACTAAACCCATGGGCAGCATACAGATCTTTGCCGACCTTAACAATATTTTCCACTCTGTATGGGGAATCTGCGCCCACGATAAGATTTCCAAAGGCAATACGGGAGCCAACCGGCGCTTGATCCATCAACTGTCTTCCATCGGCTTTTTTCTGCTCGATGTAGCGTTTCGAAACTCCAAGGTGGCGATTGAACGGCTCATTAGGTACATCTCTTTTCGGATCCTCGTCGGCCCAATCCCGTGTATAGACTTCATCGTTGTATAATAATGTTGAATCATGCTGGCCCAATATGAATGGGCCTCCGGTGGCCTCAACTCGCCTGTCAAACTCCACAGAACCAAGTGAATGAAGCATATCATAGAGCAACAGCACTTGAACGAACATAGCACAATCAAACGACCATTTTTCTGGATGTGCAAATATTTCCTCAATGGCTTCTGCGGCGCTTCGTCCCGGCTTTAGCTCCAGCCAGATATCGCCCCTGCCTTCTTTATCAACTGGCCCATGGTTTATGCTCCAGCGTTTGCGATCAAACCTCGGTGGTTGATCCGGTTTTGTTGAGTCCCCTTCTCTACCCCAGCTTACGCCGAAACCAATGTCTTTCTTTTGGACCAGCCTGGTTGCTCCTTCGGTCAAATTCTGATGGCTCTGGGCCTCCTTGTCCTGCGATTGCGGCTGAGGCGGAATGATGGTCTTCGTTCCGCTCGGATCGATTCCGTGTAGAGGATTATTTCGAACGTACCCAAACAAATTCACCCCATCCACCATCCCCGCCGGATCCGCACTCGTCCACCTCCCCAGCCACGCCGCGTAATACCGCGCCCCGTGATAACTAAGCCCCGTCTCGTCATCCCTCTCCTTCCCCGTATACCGATATCGCTTCGGCGTTTCCGCCTGATTTCTCACTCCTTGATAGGATGTGCTGCCGTACGGGTAATACTCTTCGTAGGTGATGATCTGCCCGCTCTCGTCAAGTTCGAGCGATGCGGAGTCGAGGTGATTGCCGAGCTGATAGCGAATGAGCTGCGCCGGCGAGGGGTCGGTTCCCACGGTGCGAGTCTCGACCATCGCGATGCGACGCTGGTCGTCCATCACGTGCAGCGTCTGCCGCTCTAGCGTGACGGTGGTGCCGTCGCTGGCGTACTCGCGGTAGAGCTCGAAGGAGCCAAGATAGATGCGCTCGTTCTTGCGCGTGCCGTCGGGGCGGTCCGTCACTTTGCGCAGCCGCTGGCCCTGGACGTCGTAGACGTAGTAGGTCGTCTCGGGCGTGCCGCCCCCCACCACTTGCTTTGCAGTGGCTTGTAGGGCGTCGTTGTAGTCCCACTGCATCCGGGACAGGTGCGGCATCCCTGTCATATTGCCATGGGCGTCATGGACATAGCGGACCGTGTCGGTGCCGACCGTCGTCTTGCTCAGTCGGTTGCTCGTCTTTCCTGACTCAAGCTGGCTCGGCTCTTCATACGCGTAGTCGCGCGTCCAGCCGGGCAGGCTGGGGTCGCTGCCGCGGTGGGTCATCTTTTGGAGGTTGCCGACCTCGTCGTAGATGAGCTTCTGGAAGTACCGGCCCATCGCGTTGCCGTCTTCCGGATGCAGCAGGCCGACGCGGGGGGAGTCGTCGGGGCTGGTCGGCACGTTGGTCAAGCCGCCGCCGACGAGCTGACCCAGGTGTTCGCGGCCAGATGCGTCGATGAGCTGATACAGCGCGTCGTAGGTGTAGTCGGCGCTGGGCTCGACCCGCCTGTTTCGGAAGTAGAGCGTCTGCTGCGCGTCGTCCTGCAGGTGCGTGATGTTGCCGACGGGGTCGTAGGTGTATTGCAGGTCTTGCAGCGAGTCCGAGCCGCGCGTCGTGGCGAGGCGGGTGAGTCGGAAGGTCTGCGAATCGTAGCGATAGGTGGTCTTAACGCCGTTGCCGTAGGCAATCCGCGTCCGCTGGCCCTTTTCGTCGTAGTCGATGTCGCTGACGAAGACGGTGAGCGTCGAACTGCCGCGCAGGTTGCCTTCCACGCGCTCCAGCAGGTTCGCTTCGTTGTAGCTCGGGCGGAGCACGCTGCCGTCGGGCGTCGTGAGACGAAGCGGGCGATTCAGTGCGTCGTAGGCGCTGCTGCGCGAATACTCGGCGGGCTCCAGCGCGACGGTCGCGGAATGATCGAGGGTCTGGCGATACTGCGCTGCCAAGCGGCGCGTCTCGCGCAGGAGGTTGCCTTTGAAGTCATAGCGTTCGTGCGTGACGACTCCACCGCAGTCGAAGAGCTGTGCGACTTGGCCGCGCAGGTTGTTCGCTTCGGGCGTGGGCTGTGACTCGCCGTAGATCAGGCGATGCACAACCTGTGTGGCTTCGGCCCAACCTGGACTGTAGGTCCCCCCGAAGATTGTATGGCGAGCTTAATAAGATAGCGTCGCAGAGACGACGCGGGCCGGGTGCATAGGATGAGGGCCTGCGACTTCAGGTGACCGCGGCAGAGGTCGGCTTGGAGAGCATCGCGGCGGTAGCGCTGCCCCAAATAGAATAGCCACAACACACTCGTAGGTAAGTCTACAATTCCGAACAGCATTTCCCCTATAGGCCTTAATGGAAATCAGCGCGAAGCCGGGCCAGGAGGACTGCTGCGGATCTCAGCGCACAAAGTGTCCGCAATGTGCCTTTACCTGCACAAACCAGACGCGCACAGCGACGGCAACGCACACCGGGCCAGCTTTCTGGAAAGGTCTAAACCGGCAAGGACTGAACGCCAGATAAAAGGCCATATCTTGAAACACCGATAAACACATAAAACAAACCAGGATTTTGATAGCACTCATGCCTGCACCAGCACAAATCAACCGAAAAGTCGGAGCAATTATCGCCATTTGAGCGCCGACGACGCGACGTGGGGCCTTTCCTGTCGTCGGAAGCCTCGCTCCCCCACAGCCGCGCTGCGGGGCCAGCAGTCTGGCCTGAGGATGAGCAAGCTCAGGGGGCAACAAACACCGACGGCGGGTATTTCGCGCAGGCGGCCATCAGTGCGGTAGCGTCCGCATAATCACCCCCAACGTACGACCAGTTGGTGACGGTGATGTTGATATCGGTGCGCATCGTGCGGCAAGCTCCTATCGTGTTCTCGCGCGGGCAGCCGATATCCGACCAAACCGCGCCTGGGCTAAGGGCACAAGTATCTTTGTAATTGTTGACAAAAACAGAATCGCCAACGTATTCACCACAATAGACGCTTCCCTTTTTTCCCGTGGGGCGGTAGTCGCACGAGGACGCGTTCGGGGTCCGGTTGTCGTTGGGCGAGCTTCCCCCGCAGCTCGCGGCGGAAGACACCAGGCAAGCGAAGAAAGCCAGAGGGCCGAGGGGCAGCGTTTTGCTGTTCATTGGGTTCTCCTATCCAAGCGGTCCAAGCGGCGGCGCCCCACGAGCGCAGCCTCAGGTGAGCGTAAAATCCGTGTCTACGCTCGTAAAGGGGCTTATCGGTTTTTCCAGGCCATGCTTGGCCGTACGCGAGGGTACCGGCGCAGACCATCGCCCGCCGCCACGGCGCCAGCCGGCGCAGCCATGCCGGGCAGGCTTCTGAGATTTCTGCGGCCCCCATCGGCTGCGCTCGCCGTCCTCCCGACCGACCGGACGCTGCGGGCGGTTCCCTGGGGATGGGCGCCAACCCGCAGAGGACTGCCCGTATGCCTGGTGGGAGGCCCCAGAAAAGAGCTACACGCTACCTATATTCCAATATTATCCGAAGCGACCTCTTCGACACAAAATCCCATCACCCGCGGCAGTACCCGCCGCCTCTCGTCGCTGATTTTTGGTTATCAAATGAGTATGGGCGATCACGAAACCGCTTCATACTGCAATAAATGGTTCGACAGCGGTCACGGCATTGCGCTATTTAGCGCCCTCCTTTCAACCATCGAAAAGAGGAGTGTGTTCATGCGTGTCGATTGCTATCGAATTGTCTTTGCCGGCCGGCCTCCTGCCCGGGGCGGGGGGGCCTGCGCGCTGGGTTTTGGGGCGCTCTTGGGGGCGCTGCTGTGGGCCGCGGTGCCGTCGGCGCACGCGCAGGAGCCAAGCACGGGTAACGAGCCCCTGGACGCGACCGCGCCGGCCACCTGGGTAGGGGGCCGTGAGGGCTCGGTGATCGGCGGCTGTGGCGGGGCCGGTCAGGTCGGCAAGGGCTTCGTGGTGTCGGCGGGCCTGGGCGGACGCTTGGCCGCGCTGCCGGTGCTGACGACGCCCCCCAGCCCCATGACGATGATGGGGATGACCACGCCGACCACCACGCCGACGAGCAGCGCGACCGCGGCCGATACCTCGGCGGGGCCGAAGTGGAATCTGTTTTTGGGCTACAAGCTGTGCCGCGTAGTGGTCGGCCTCAACCTCGATCTGCTCGTCTATAGCCCAGTGGGCTCGTCGAATACGGTGACCTCGTTCCTGCTGGCCCCCGAGGTGCAGGTGGCGCTGGCCCGCTCGCGCGACTCCCGCGCAGAGCTTTTGGGCATGGTCAACATCGGCCTGGGTCAGACGGCCGGCTTCTTCCAAATCGGCGGTACCCTCGCCCCCGGCGTGCGCTACTGGGTCCATCGCCATATCGCGCTCAGCACCCTGCTCGGCCTGCAGGCCAGCCTCACGCTGCAGGGCAAAGCAGGTCAGACGGTGCTCCTCAGCCTCCTCGGGACCGCGGGGGTGCTCGGCGCGTTTTAGCCCCGCCGCCCTCGACGACCCGACCCGCGCCCGATACTTGCGGCCGGGGCGTGCGCTTTGTTTGGATTCACTCCCAAATCCCCTGTATTCTGAGAGAGCAGATGCAGGTTCGGATGCGTCATGCGACGGCGATGCGCGCCTCCCCAGAGCGGGGCGAGGAACCCCGACCTCCCGTCGGGAGCACGGAGCGCCCTCCCCGCCCCAGATGCGACGCTCGATGCCCGAGGGAGAGGCCAGGGTCGGCCGGGTTTCCTTTTGGCTCGGGGCGACGGGTGATGTACCTCGCCGGGCTGCTGCTGGTCCTGTGGGGGGGGCCAGACGATGCCGCCGCTGGCCCGGGCGCCGCCGGCACGCCTTCCGAGGTGGCCAAGACCAAGTACGAGCAGGCCATCCGCGCCTACCAAAACCGGCGCTATGGCGACGCGGTCCTGCTGCTGGAAGAGAGCCTACGCCTGCACAGCAGCCCCAATGCCCGGCTGCTGCTGGGACACTGCCACCGCGATCTCGGGCGGTCGGGGGTCGCCTACCAGACCTATCAGGCCGCCGAGCGTGAAGCGGCAGAGCGAGCCCGCCAGGGCCAGCGTCAGTACGAAGAGACGCGCCGCGACGCCATCGAAAACCTCGCCGAGCTAGAGCCGCGCGTCCCCTATGTGACCCTGGCGGTGCCGGCCGGCATGCCCGTCGACTTCGCCGTCTTGCTCGACGGTCTGCCCGTCGCTCCCGAAGGGTGGGGAACCCGGCTGCCGCTCGACCCCGGCAAGCACGAGATCACCGCCAGCGGGACCAAGCTGCGCAAGTTCAGCCGGACCATCGAGCTCCGCCCGGGCAAGCACCTCCGCGTCGATATCTTGTCCGAGCGCGAGGCCAG